>JANYDZ010000745.1 GCA_025363375.1 Hyphomicrobiales bacterium | reverse complement strand
GGCGGGGCCGTTCGAAGGGAGACTTCGCCAGATCGAAAAACCTGGGCGTTTAAAATTTCGAAGGCTCAATTATTTTTGACGATATCCAGTTTTGTTTTTAGATGTGTTTTCGCTTCGACGAATGCTTGATTATTTTTTGGGAGGGTCTGATTTTTTTGCAACCGCGCTATTTGGCGTCATAAATTATGTTGTATTTCAATTAGTTAAATAAACATCAACAAATATGTCCAAATTTTATTTTATTCTTGTTTTTTTTTAAAAAGTCATTAAAGTCCAATGGTCTGGCGCTGTTTCATTGCATGCTAAATGCGAATGACCCGGTGTCAGGCTGCCGCGCATGCGCGGATCAGTATTGGAGTGTTCGTCTTGGCGAAAATGCCCCGTGCATAGGCTGAACGCGCGTCTCCTTTCATCGGCGGGGCAAGCGCAGGCTTGTTCCAGAATAGCGGCCATTCACCCGTCGCGTTCGGTACTTCGGTACTTCGGTACATGGAACACTAAAGGCGGAGGGCGGAGGGCTGCGGGCGGCGCGGGCGCGGCTTGCGCCGTCAGGTCCTGAAACAGGAGTTTCGTATGAAAAAGTCAGCTCTGGCAATTGCAGGCGCGCTTGCGCTTGCTGTCGCGACGCCGGCGTCCGCCGGCGTGGATATCACCTTCACCAACAGTTCGATCACGATCACCGGCAACGCCTTCCCGCCGACTGACGGGATCGAGGATACGCGGGTCGATGTTCATAACCTCTCGTCAGCGACCGTGGCGGGCGTGCACCTGTCCAGCCCGGTTCCAATCTTTGGATTTGATGGAGATCCAACCCTATGTGCAACCTATGGTTGCGGTGTCGTGACATTCTCGCCAACCTCATTCTTCGCCGGCAACGTGAACTTCATCGGCGGTTTGGCTAAGGGTCGATCCCTGACCTTCGTGCTGGAGGATAATGTTCCGTTTTCTACGACAACTGTCGGCGGCGTTCCGGAACCCTCGACCTGGGTCATGATGATTCTCGGCTTCGCGGGTCTTGGCTTTGCCGGCTATCGCAAATCGAAGCGGACCAGTGTTCTCGCCGCAGCCTGATTTGCGCTGTCGGGTTCACCCGAAAAGGCCGTCCCTCGGGGCGGCCTTTTTTGCGCGGCGACAGGATCCGCGCCCTGGCCGGCGCGTTCCATACTTTTGACCCGCCTGAGGAATTGCTTTACCCCGCCGCAAATTCGCCTGATGCGTCGCGCCTGAGGCTGAGGGCATGCCGGGGTTCCCTGAATGAATGTTTTTGCGGAGTTTCAAACGCGTATCGCGACGATCCTGCGCGGGATCGCCGCCGACGGCCGGCTGCCCGGCGATCTCGACCTGGCGCGCTTCGTCGTCGAACCGCCGCGCGAAGCCTCGCATGGCGATCTCGCGACCAACGCTGCGATGGTCTACGCAAAAGAGGCGAAAGCGCATTTTTCCAATCCACGGCAACTCGCGACGGAGATCGCTTTTGCGCTCGCCAGGGGCGAGGGGGTTGATCAGGCGGAGGTCGCGGGGCCCGGATTTATCAATATTCGCTTGAAGCCAGCCGTTTTCAGCGATGTTTTGCGGGCGGCGCTCAAAGCCGGCGCGCATTACGGCCAACCCGCGAAAAAGCGTCGCAATAAAGTCAATGTGGAATATGTCTCGGCAAATCCCACGGGGCCGATGCATGTCGGCCATGGGCGCGGCGCGGTGTTCGGCGACGCGCTGGCCAATCTGTTGGCTTTTGCCGGCTATCCCGTCACGCGCGAATATTACATCAACGACGCCGGCGCGCAGGTCGATGTGCTCGCCCGTTCCGCCCATTTGCGTTACCGCGAGGCGCTGGGCGAGATTATTGGCGACATTCCCGAGGGGCTTTACCCCGGCAATTATCTGAAGCCGGTCGGGATGGCGCTGGCGAAAGAATATGGCGCATCGCTGGTCGGCAGGCCCGAGAGCGAATGGCTGGCGCCGCTGCGCGCAAAAGCCATCGACGCCATGATGGCGATGATCCGGGAGGATCTGAAGGCGCTGAAGGTCAGGCACGACGTATTTTTCTCCGAACGTTCGCTCAGCCATGGCGAGAAGGGCGATCAGGTGGGCGCGGCCATCGCCGATTTCGAGCGGCGCGGCATTGTCTATCAGGGCCGGCTGGCGCCGCCGAAGGGGCAGCTTCCCGAGGATTGGGAAGACCGCGAGCAGACCTTGTTTCGCGCCACGGATTTTGGCGACGACGTCGATCGTCCGCTGAAGAAGTCGGATGGGTCCTATACCTATTTCGCCTCGGACATCGCCTACCACAAGTCCAAGTTCGACCGCGGCTATCATACGATGATCGACGTGATGGGGGCCGATCACGGCGGTTACGTCAAGCGAATGACGGCGGCGGTGAAAGCTCTGTCGGACGGCAAGGCCAGCCTTGATGTCAAGCTTTGCCAACTCGTCAAACTCGTGCGCGACGGCGTCGAAGTCAAAATGTCGAAGCGCGGCGGCGCTTTTGTCTCGCTGCGCGAGGTTGTCGACGAGGTCGGCGTCGATGCGACGCGGTTCATGATGCTGTTTCGCAAAAACGACGCGACGCTGGAGTTCGATCTCGCCAGGGTTATCGAACAGACCAAGGACAATCCGGTCTTTTACGTGCAATACGCGCATGCGCGGTGTAAATCGGTTGTCCGTCAGGGGCATGCGGCTTTTCCGGACATTGATGTTTCAGCCGCGTCGCTGGCGCGCGAACAGCTGGAATTGCTGGCTGACGAGGGGGAGACCGGGCTGGTGAAACTCATCGCCCAATATCCCCGGCAGGTGGAGGCGGCGGCGCTCTCGCACGAGCCGCATCGGCTGGCTTTCTATCTGCACGACCTCGCCAGCGCCCTGAATTCTCACTATAGTCGCGGAAATTCTGATTCCGGTTTGCGGTTTGTTAATCAAGAAAGAAGAGATTTGACAGGTGCACGGCTGGCGTTAGTGACTTGCTTAGGGTCGGTTCTGGCGTCGGGTTTGGGCATTTTGGGCGTCAGTGCGCCGGAAGAAATGCGTTGACCATCTGTCCATTCGTCAAATCCCTGTCCTTGCAGGAGCCAAACGGAGGATGGTTGACCTTGTGGTCCATCGGGACCCCGAACTTCCAGCACGCACATGCGCATCGCGAGGTGGATAATGAGTGATGTTCCTGTGAAATCCCGTCAGCCGATTGATCTGGACGAATTCGAGCGCCGTTTGCGCGGTCCCGAGGCGCCGCGCGAACCGCATGGCGATCCGCTGGCCGAACTGGCGCGCCTCGTGGAGGGCGACAGGCGGGATCCGCTGGGCGCTGTTTTCGCGCATGGCGGCGCGGGTGAAAACCGCGCGCCTACGGTTCCTCAGGCCGCGCCTGCGGTTCCTCAGGCCGCGCCTGCGGTTCCTCAGGCCGCGCCTGCGATTCCTAAAGCCGCGCCGCTTGAAGTCGCGCCGACGCACTACACCGAAGCGCCGGCGCATGCCGCCGAGACGACTTACGCTGCGTTTCCGCGCGACGCCGAATCGAGAGCGGCGACGCATCACAACGCCGCCGCCGGCGTCGGGATGGAATCAAGCTATCGCAAGGCTGCCGCCTATCCCGAACACGAGGCTCCTCCCGCAGCGCCCGAATACCCGCAGTGGCTGGAAGAGGCCGAGCACTTGCCGCCGCCCCCGCCCGCAAAGGCGACGATGCTGAGCAAACCCGCCCTTCGGTATGGAATGGGCGGCTTTCTTGCGCTCGTGGTTGTCGGAGTTGGCGCGACTTACGCCACTAAAAGCGGTCCATCGTCGCAACGCGAGGCGCCCGTGATCAAGGCCGCGGCCGGGCCTTCGAAAGTTCAATCGGAGGCGACCAACGTCGCGCCGGCGGCCCAGAATGCCTCCGTCCTCGACAAGGGCGGCGACAGGCTGGTCACCAGCCGTATTGTTGGCGGCGCCGAACAGCCCGTCGATGTCGCGGCGACGACGCGTTCGGCCAAGCCGACGAATGCCCCGCAAGCCGCCGGCGCAAGCATTTTTCCGGAGCCCCGGCGCGTCAAGACCGTTTCGGTGCGCCCTGACGGCTCGATCATTGGCCCCGACATTCCGGTTTCCTCGACGCCGCCCGCCGCCGCGCACGTGCCGACTCCGCCGCCGCGCGCCCTGCCGCTCGCAACCGCGACCGCCACTCCTTCCGCGCCGACTCCCAAGGCAAGCGCCGTGCAGCCGCCGGCCCGTGTCGCGGCCCGCGTCGAGGATGACGATGACGACAAACCGGTCGGCAAGCCCGCCGCCAGGCCTGTCGCCAAGCCAACGCCAAAGCCAACGCCAAAGCCGACGCCAAAAGCCGCCGTCGATCCGAAACCGGCCTCTGGCGCGGGATTCGCCGTCCAGCTCGGCTCCGGGGGCAGCGAGGCCGAAGCGCGCGACAAGGCGAGCAAGGTTCAGGCGCAACTGGGCGCGACGCTTGGCGGTCGGCGCGCTACAATCGTAAAGGGCGATATCAATGGCAAGACGATTTACCGCGTTCGCGTCGTCGGCCTCTCCAAAGACGATGCGACGGATCTGTGCGGCAAGGTCAAGAGCGGCGGCGCCGAGTGTTTTGTGGCGCGCTGACTTCTGAATGCCGCTGGCATTTTCGGCGCGGGAACCCATCCCGCGCCGTTTTCGTTGGGAAACATGATGTCACGCGACGCGAAAGCCTTTATTTGCGGCTGCCTCGGACTGGCGCTCAACGCGGACGAGCGCGCTTTTCTGGCGGCGCAGCAGCCCTGGGGCTTTATTCTCTTCAGGCGCAATATAGATACGCCCGCTCAGGTTGCGGCGCTCGTGCAAAGTTTTCGCGAGATTGTCGGACGTGCGGACGCGCCGGTGCTGATCGATCAGGAGGGCGGGCGCGTGCAGCGGATGGGGCCGCCATACTGGCCGAAATATCCGGCGGCGGCCCGGTTCGGCGCGCTCGCGGACCGCGAACTCGCCGATCAGGTCGATCTGGCGCGTCTTTCGGCGCGGTTGATGGCGGATGATCTGGCGCAGGCGGGGATCAATGTTGATTGTCTGCCGGTCCTCGACGTGCCCGCGCCCGGTGGACACAATGTCATCGGCGACCGGGCCTATGGGAACGATCCGGCGATTGTAGCCCGCTTCGGCCGCGCGGTGGCCGAGGGCCTCATGATGGGCGGCGTGCTGCCGGTGATGAAGCATGTTCCCGGCCATGGCAGGGCGGGGGCCGACAGCCATCTGGAACTGCCGATTGTCCATGCCGACCGCGCCAGCCTCGAAGCGAATGATTTCGCGCCATTTCGCGCCCTGCGCGATCTGCCGATGGCGATGACGGCCCATGTCGTCTATACGGCGCTCGACCCAGGGGGGCCGGCGACGACGTCGGCCATCGTGGTACGCGAGGTGATTCGCGGCTCTATCGGCTTCAAAGGGCTCCTGATGAGCGACGACATGTCGATGCAGGCGCTGGCGGGCGGTTTCGCCGAGAAAGCCGCCGCGACCTTCGCCGCTGGCGTCGATATCGCTTTGCACTGCAACGGCGTTCTTGCGGAAGCCTCTGGCGTTGCTTCGGTTTCCCCTGTATTATCGGGACGTTCACTTGAACGGGCCGTGGCCGCCCTGAAGCGGTTGACCGACCCGGCTTCGGGCTTCGATTCTGTGGACGCCCGCGCCAGAATCGACTTGGCGCTTGCGGCGGCGGGCTAGGGCGCTAGACTCTTCGCTGTCCGGGCCTGCCCGCGTGGAGAGTGATTCGTGACCGCCGAACCGCCATTCGAAGATATCCCGGAAATGGACACGGGCGATACCGAGCCCTCGTTTCTGGTCGATGTCGATGGATTCGAGGGACCGCTTGACCTGTTGCTGGAGCTGGCGCGCCGGCAGAAGGTGGATCTCGCCAAAATTTCGATCCTGGCGCTCGCCAATCAATATCTCGAATTCATCGAAGCCGCGCGCAAGGTTCGCCTCGAACTTGCCGCGGACTATCTGGTTATGGCGGCTTGGCTCGCCTATCTGAAATCGCGGCTTCTGTTGCCCGAACTGCCGAAGGGCGAGGAGCCGCTGGCGGCCGATCTGGCCGCGGCGCTGGCCAACAGGTTGCGGCGGCTTGAGGCCATTCGCGCCGCCTCCGAGCAATTGATGAACCGGCCGCAGCTTGGCCGCGACATGTTCCTGCGCGGCGCGCCGGAAGGCATTTCCATCGAGCGCCGCTCCAACTACACCGCCAGCATGTTCGATCTTTTGTCGGCCTATGCGCGGCAGCGCCAGACCAAGGCCTTGTCGCGGGTGAGCTTCAAGGCGCGCGCGGTCTGGTCTATCGCCGAGGCGCGGGCGGCGCTGGAGCGGCTGGCGGGCTTGGCGCCGGAATGGACCGTGCTCGACGGATACCTCATCGACTATTGCGTGACGCCGGAATTGCGCAAGACCGTGCGCGCCTCGACCTTTTCCGCCTCGCTGGAGATGGTGCGCGAGGGGCAAATCGATCTGCGCCAGGACAAGGCTTTCGCGCCCTTGTGGGTGAGAAAGCATATCGAAACGCCGCCGCTCGCCGAGCCGCGGGCCGAAGGGCAGGCGGCGTAGATTTTCAGTGTTTGACTCATAAAAGGAGTAACAGTGGCTGAAGTCGCATTATTGTTCCCGGCGCTTGAAGCGCAAGGCGCCGAAGCGCT
>JANYDZ010000733.1 GCA_025363375.1 Hyphomicrobiales bacterium | reverse complement strand
TGTTGGCGCTCAGCACCCAGTCCTCGTCCTTGATCACATCCCAGACTTCCATGGCGAGGCGCTGCGTCGTCATGGGCGCGGCGTCCCAATCCTTCTTCGCGTCCTTCTGCCATTGCGCCCAGGTGGCGTCGTGTCGTTTGCCAATCACGGCCTTGCGGTTGGCGATTTTCTTTTGCAGTTTCCTGTCGCCGGCGACGCGTTCCCGGCAGACCTGGATCAGAGCGGGAACGCCAAGCGCCGTGTCGCCGAGCGCGCGCACGGAGCAGGGCTGCATGCGGCAATAATCCATGGCCCATTTGCTGATGCCGACTTCAGCGAAGCCCATTTCAAGCCAGTCGGCGTCGGCGTTGACGATGGGCGAAACGACGCGCGTGGTGCTGTTGAGTTCGTGCGTCGCCTTCTCGAAGTCCTTCACGTCGAGGCCGAGCACGACATCGACGCCCTTCAGCGCGCCCTTGTCGAGGCTGACGCAGAGCGGATGTTTGTTGGGGAAATTGAGGGCGTTGTTGATGTCCCACACGCCCGCGCCCACGGTCTCCGCGAGCTGGACGATGTTTTCAAATCCGCCGGCGCGGCGGCCCGCGTATTCCGGCAGCAACAACGGATAATCCGCCTTCAGCACGCGGTCGGCGATCTCGCGGATGGCGCCGGGGTCCGGCATCATCAGCGAGGGCGTCGCCACCGCGCTGATCGGCGGCATGCGCGGCTCTTCGGTGATGGGCGCTTCCTGGAGCGCGGCGTCGTAACACATGTAGATCGGACCCTTCGGTTCCGTCGTCATGATGGAATATGCCCGCGCGAAAGACTCGGGCACGCCGTGGATCGACGTTGGCTGGTAGTCCCACTTGACGTAGTCGCGCACGGCGTTGCCCTGCACGAGCGCGGTATGCGTCCAGTCGATGTGCGGGCGGCGTTTGCCTTCGTCCATGGGGCCCGTGGCGCCCATGATGAAGATCGGCACGCGGTCGATGAAGGCGTAGTAGATCGCCATGTTGGCGTGCAGCAACCCCACGAGATTGTGCAGAATGACGGCCATGGGCTTGCCGCTGGCTTTCGCGTAGCCGTGCGCGATCTCGACGGCGATCTCCTCGTGGTTGCACAGCATCATCCGCGGATCGTTCTTGCCGTAGTTGATCAGCGAATCGTGCAATCCGCGAAAGCTCGCGCCGGGATTGAGCGTGACATACTCGAAATCATAGCGCTGGATGAGATCGACGATCACGTCGGACTGCCAACCCCGCAGTTTATCGTCGGTTCGGCTGTTGATATTCTTGCCCGCCGGGCTCTTTTTTCTGGGTTGTTTCATTTTTGGCTCCCGATTGAATTTGTTTCACAACCTGTTTTTCGGCTCGGCGCCGAACAGCGCCTCGCCGGCGGATTCAAAATTCGACATCTGCGCCTGGCCGTGCGCCATCAACGTGTGCATGTCGCGAAAGCGACGTTCGAAGGGCGATCCCTCGAAGATCGCGTTGGAGCCGGCGGCCGTGAAAGCGTAGTCGACGATTTCGCACGAACATTGCATCGCGCCGGTGATGGCGAGGCGCAATTCCGCGCGTTGGGACAGCGAAGGCGCGTCGCCGGCGGCGAGGCAGGCCCAGATTTCGCGAAGCATCTCGTGCAGAAACGCCCGCGCCCGGCGCCATTTGGCCCGGGCTTGCGCCACCTCAGCGCGCACCACGGCGTTGTTCGCCAGGGCCGCGGTCGCGCCCGCAAAAGGTCCACCGCCTTTTTTGGTTTCGGCGAGTTTTATGAATTCGCTCAGGCAGGCGTCGGCGAGGCCGACGGCGACGCCGGAAAAGGCGATGCCATAAAGCGTCAACATCGGGATCGAGAAGAAAGCGTGGGCCTCCCGGCGGTCGGGTTGAAAATCGCGCCATGTTGAATGACGCGCGGGGATGAAGAGGTTGGTCACCTCGTAATCGTCGCTGCGCGTGGCGCGCAGGCCCAACGTGTGCCAGCCGTCGATGATATTGGCTTGCTCCTTCAAAAACAGCATTGTGCGGAATTGCGGCGCGCCCTTGTCGTCGAGGACAGGTTTGCCATCGGCGCCGTGCACGATGGAATGGCCGCCAAACCATTTGCTGTGACGCCCCCCGCTGCCAAAGCGCCACTTGCCGGTGACGCGGTAGCCGCCCTCAACCAGCGTGGCTTTAGCCAGCCCCGCGGGCGGACCCCAACAGACGATTCCGTTCGTATCGAGAAACACTTCGGCCAACGTGTCCGGCGACATGTAGCCGGTCGCGTGCGTGCTCGTCAGGGCCTGAGCAAGGCACCAGCCCGTCGAGGCGTCGCCGGCGGAAACCGCCGCGACGACATTGTTCAGCGCGACAAAATCCTGTTCGCCGCCGCCCATGTGTCCGGGCATGAGCATGCGCACGAGTTTTGAGTCATCGACGGCTTTGAGGACGGCGGGGGTCAATTCGCGGCGGCGCTCGCTTTCGGCTGCTTCGGCGGCGGCGACGCCAGCGACCGCGCGCGCGCGCGAAAGCCAGTCCACCGCGTCAACCGGCGTGTTCGCGGCGTCGTCCGCCATGCGCGTCGCATCCCCTGAACAAGGGCCTGCGCCCGTTTCGCCGCACTCTAGCGAGGGCGCGGGCGCGGCTCAACCATTCGCGCTATTTTAGCATCGCGCCAATCTTTTTCGCGATCTCCGGCGTGGTGTTCTTGTAAATTTCGCTCACCAGAGCCTGAATTTTTTCACCCGGGACGGCGGTGATCTCCAACCCGATCTTGTCGGCCTCGGCAAGGAATTCCCCGTCCTTCATGGTCGCGTCAAACGCCTTGCGCAGGGCGTCAACGCGCTCCTTCGGCACGCCGGGCGGCGCCGCATAGGGGCGGCCCATCACCTGCCGCGCGAAGATTGTCTTTAAAATCAACTTTTGCTCGTCGGTTTTCGCAAGATCCATCACCAGCGGCACATCCGGCAAGTCGGGATGTTTGGCCAGCGAAAGCTGCACGAGCACGGTGATGGTCTTGTCGCGCACCCACGCAGCCTGCGTCGACTTGACGCTCGACCAGGACCAGCCGCAGCGCCCCTTCACCTCGCCGCGCTGCATGGCGAGATTGACATCGTTGCCGCCGGGATAGCCGACGATAAGTTTCATCTTCGTGCCAAGCACGCCATTCATGATTTTCGGAAATTGATCGGTATCGGCGCTGCCGCCGGTGCCGCCGACGATCAGTTCCTTTGTCATGGCGTCTTCAATCGTGGCTATGCCGCTTGTGTTCCACGCGACACATACGCTGACCTCGTCGTTGGCGCTGCCGATCCAGTTGTATTTGGTCGGATCGAAAGCCGCGCCCTGCACGCCGAGCAGTGGATCGAACGCCGCGCCGCGTCCGAATGTGCCAAAAGCGAGACCATCTTTTGGAGCCACTTGATAAAGCCAGTTTGCCAGCCGCAACGATCCCGCGCCTTCCATATTGCGCGGCACGACGATGGGATTGCCGGGAACGTGCCTGCCCATATAGCGCGCGACGAGCCGCGCATAAACGTCGTATGCGCCGCCGACGCTGTAGCCGGTGTAGAGGTCGATGGATTTGCCCTTGTAGAAATCGGCGGCGGACGATTGGGCGCAGGCGGGTTGCGCGGCAAAGATGGTCAATAGGGTCGCAATAGAGGCGTGATAGCGCATGGGGGCTCCGGACCGTTAACGCGGTGTGGAGCGATCTAACGCCTGGCGGGCCCTGGAGCAATCGGGCAGGCAAAGGGCCAGACCCTGAAAGCCCCGACTTTTGAAAAAAGCGCGCCGTATTGCCGCGCGCTTTCCGGGAATCCCGCCAAATAAAGCTGAAACAGGAGGCGAGCCTCTTTAAAGCACGACCTGTTGCGGCTTGGCGATAAAACGGTAACCCGTCGCGGACTTCACGATATTGCCGATCCCGGGCCAGGCCATGTGATAGATCAGCGTGTCCATTTTCTGCGCGACGAGCATGTCGAGCATTTTGACGCGCGTATCGACGCCCATTTTTGCATCGGTGTCGAAGCCGACTTCCATCTTCGGGTTTTCGATCAGGATATTGTGATGCACTGTATCGCCCGTCAGGAACAGCGACTTGCCTCCGGCATTGATGACGAAGCTTGAATGACCCAATGTGTGGCCAGGCGTATGCAGCGCCTGCACGCCGGGAATGACGTCCTGCCCGTGCTTGTAGAAGACGACGCGGTCGCGATGCGGCAACAGGTTTTTGCGCGCGGCGACAGCGGATCCTTCCGCGGGCGTGCCAAGGCGCTTCTCGTCCGTCCAGAAGTCAAAATCGATCTGGGTCATGTAAATCTGCGCATTGGGAAAGTTGAGCTTGCCCTCCTTCGTCACGATGCCGCCGATGTGATCGATATGCGCATGCGTCGGGATCACAGCGTCGATGTCGGCGGGATCGATGCCCGCCTTTTTGAGATTTTCGACGAGCAGACCCATTTTCGAATCGCGCGCGATGGAACTCATGCCCGTTTCAAACAGGACGAGCCTGTCGCCGGTGTTGATGACAATGACGTTCTGATCCAACACCATTTCCGTCTTCGGCAGAAAATTGTCGGTCATCATTTTGCCGATTTCATCGGCGGTGGGGCCTTTGAAAGTCTTCGCGGGATCGCCGATCGACAATGGACCGTCCGAGACAACTGTGCCTTCGATCGAACCAATGTTGTAGCGGTAGAAGGCCGGGACCTGCGTTTTCAGCAGCGGCGCTTTCGCCAATGCCGGAGCCGCCGCCCATCCCGCCATTGCAGCCGCGCCGCCCATCAGCCGTCGCCGGGACAAAGCGCCGTGTATGCCGTTATCCATAACAACCTCCCATGATTGATTGAGCTTCCGGCGGTTCGTTGCCGCCTCTTCCAATTCTATCCGGGAAGAAGGGGGCGTCCAGTCAATTCTTGAATATTGTCGCACATCATCGGCGAGCCCTGACCGCAACGAAGCCCGCCTCCGGGCGCGGCGCTTTTGTCGCAGTGTCCGCTTGTCATTTCGGGAAAGCGCGTCGCGGCGCGCCCGGCGCATTTCCGACGCGAATTCTAGACCGGAACGCGCACGCTGGCGCGCAAACCGCCCATCGGGCCGTCGGAGAGGCTGACGTCGCCGCCGTGCGAGCGCGCGATATCGCGGGCAATGGCGAGGCCGAGGCCGGTGCCGCCTTCGTCCTGGTTGCGCGCTTCGTCGAGGCGGAAGAAGGGGCGGAATACGTCTTCGCGGTTTTCCAGCGGGATGCCGGGGCCGTCGTCATCGACATGAATAGTGAGAAATCTCTGGTCCCGGGCCGCCTCGATCGCAATCCGGTCGCCGTGACGCTGGGCGTTGCCGACAAGATTGGCGAGGCAACGCTTGAAGGCGTCCGGCCTGACGGTAACGGTCGGATCGCCGTTGAAATTGATCCGCGTCGTGTGGCCGTGGCGCTCGGCGTCCGCCTTGAGATCTTCCAGCAGCGCGCGCATGTCGGTCGGCGCCGCGCTTTCGCCCATGTCGCCGCGCGCGAAGGCGAGATAGTCCTCCAGCATGCGCTGCATTTCCTCCACGTCCTTGCGCAGAGCTTCCGTTTCGGCGCCTTCCTCCATCAACGCGAGCGACAGTTTGAAACGCGTCAGTATCGTGCGCAAATCATGGCTGACGCCGTTGAGCATGGCGGTGCGCTGCTCGATGGCGCGCTCGATGCGGCGGCGCATTTCGATAAAGGCGTAGCCGGCCTGCCGCACTTCCCGCGCGCCATGCGGGCGAAAATCGGTTTCACGGCCCTTGCCGAAATCCTGCGCCGCTCCGGCGAGCCGCAGGATCGGCCTGATCTGATTGCGCAGAAACGCCACGGCGACGGCGAGCAGCACCATCGAGGTTCCCATCATCCAGACAAGAAAGATGTGGGAATTCGAGGCGTAGGCGGAATTGCGGTGGGTGATGACGCGCAACACCGCGCCGTCGAGCTGCACCCGGATCTCCACGAGGTTTGAGCGGCCCACGGTGTCGATCCAGAAAGGCCGCTGAATCTGCGCCGTCAATTCGCGCGTCAGCGCGACATCGAGCAGCGAGAAAAACGGCTTTGGCAACGGCGGCGGCAATGCCTCGCCGGGCAGTAGCTCGACATCAAGGCCCAGACGCCGCTGCGCGATCCTGCGAAGCGCCTCCCTGTTTTCCGGGCGCGGATTCAGGTTGTAGGCGTCCATGACGGCGCCGACATCCTGCACCACCGCGGCAGAGAGGCGAAACGTGACGAGCTGCCAGTGCCGCTCCATGAAGAAATAGGCGATCACCGACTGCAACAGCACGATCGGCAAAATCAGGATCAGCAGCGCGCGGGCGTAAAGCCCCTTGGGCATGCGGTCCGCCACGCCGCGCGCAAAGTGGCGCCAGGCCGCGCGGGTTCTCTCGGAATAGCCGGCCAGATCCAGCGGATGTCCCGGGGCTTCGTCGGTCATCGATCCACCAGCAGCCGATAGCCGGCCCCGCGCACCGTCTGGAGCCAGGCGGGATTGGCGGAGTCGGTCTCGATTTTGCGGCGCAACCTGTTCATCTGCACGTCAATGGTGCGCTCGTTGACGTTGTCGCCCTCGCCTGAAAGCGCTTCGCGGGACACAGGTTCGCCGGGCGTTTGCGCGAGCAGCTTCAGCATGAAACGTTCGCGGTCGGTGAGCCGCACCAATTCCTGTCCCTGCCGCAATTCACAGCGCTCGATCTCAAAAGTGAATTCGCCAAAGCGCACATACTGCGGCGGCGCGGGGGGCGTTGGGGAGGGCGCATGGGTG
>JANYDZ010000698.1 GCA_025363375.1 Hyphomicrobiales bacterium | reverse complement strand
CGCCGCGTCCATCTGTTCGATGTCGGCCGTCAGCGTCCATTCCGCCGCCCGCTGCCGGCCGCGGCCAGGCGGCAGATGCGCCTCGATGGCCTTCATGTAGCGCGGCGGCAGAAAATGGTGGTGGACGTTGATGCGCCGCGCGTCCATTGCAGTGCTCACAAAACTCCCCCCTGGCGGCCGGATTTCATCGTCCCGCCGCAAAAGCGCAAACGCATCTTGCCTATGGCGCGACGATCCGTTTCGGCGCGCCGTCGTCGTCGAAATATTTCTGCATTCTGGACGCGCCTCCGTTCCGGCGCAACTCCTCCATAAACATGAGATGGATGCGCGGATCCTGATCGTCGTATTCGATCTGGTCACCGCCCTTCCTGCGGCTGGTCGCCACCGCGATGTCGCCCCCCTTGGTCGTGCTGCCGGTCGAACGGCGTTTGCGCGCGGTGAGCGGGTATCGAATGCTGCCCATGCTCGTGGCGAGATAGCGCGTTGGATCGGGGCCGGTGTTGAAATGCTGGTGCCATTGTTTTTCGACCGGCGGAAAAACCATGCCGTGTTTCCAGTCGAGCCGCTTGAAATCCTGCTTGTCTTCCCACCAGAACAGCGAATAGCCCGTGCCGGAGACGATCATCACGTGGGCGCCCGAGCCGTGGCGGTGCGCCTTTTTATAGGTGCCGACCGGCATTTCCGAGATATGCGCGTGCATGTTGCCGTCGGCGAGCACGAACAGGATGATGGAGGAGCCGGCGCCGCGCTCGTCCCATTTGGTCAGGGCGATCTGGTCAAGGTCGGGAACGAAATTCGTCTCCCACATGTGGTTGCCAGGACGCGTCATGATGAGATCGCCCTCGCCCGAATAATACTTGTTCTTGCCGATCCGCTCGGAGAATTCGAAATCCGCGTCGAAAATGAATCTCTCGTTGTGGAAGAGGTTCATCAGCAGCGGCATGTCGTTCGTCGCGACGAACAGCGCGCGGTTGCGCCCGCTGGCGTTGAAGTGCCTGTGCCTGGCGTTGATCGGCACCGCAAACAGGCTGCGCGGCCCCCATTCGAAGCTGCGTCTGGTTCCATCCGGCAATTCAATCTGCGTGGAGCCGGTTCCCTCCAGCACGTAGACGACTTCCTCGTAGAGATGTTTCTGCGGCGTCGACGAGCCGCCGGGCGCGATCTCGAACAGAAACATGCTGGCAAAATCGCCGCGGCCCTGGCAATGGCAGGCGGCGCCCTTCATGCCGAAGCGCGGCCACATTCTGGTCTGCACATCGAAAAGATAGAGGCCGTAATCCTCGACGACGGGGACGCCTTCCTGCCGGATCCAGTCGAGATAGGGATCAATGCCGTAGCGCGCCGCGTTTGGTGTTTCAGTCATAAGCTGTTCCCGTTTCAGACAGCGCGGCGCTTACCGCGGCGCAAGGGTTTCGCCGGTCCAGGATTCGCGAGGGCCGGTCAACGCGGAAAAAAGCGGTCCATCCCGGACTTTAAACCGCGTCTGGCGAGTTCGGCGAGAAACACTTGATGAATCCTGGGATCCTGATCCGCGTATTCGATCTGATCGCCGCCGTCCCTGACGCTCGTCGAAAACGCGACTTTCTCGCCCAGAATTTCCTGCCGCCGCGCCTGCGTAAACGGATAGCGCAGGCTGCCGAAGCCCGTCGCCAGATATCGCGCCGAACCCGCGCTTGTGGTGAAATGCTGATGCCACTGTTGATCCGCGGGCGGAAACACGACGCCATGCGTCCATTCGACCCGCTCGAAGTCCTTGTCGCCCTCTCGCCACATCAACGAGAACCCCGAACCGCCCACACACATGACGTGATAGCCGGGGCCGTGGCGATGCGCTTTTTTGTATGTGCCCACGGGCATTTCCGAAACGTGCGCGTGCATCGAGCTGTCGGCCAGCAGAAACAGCAGATTGCCGCCTCCCGCGCCGCGATCCGAAAAGTCGGGAAGCTCGATCTTCTGAAGATCGGGCA
This sequence comes from Hyphomicrobiales bacterium, assembly GCA_025363375.1. Classification (GTDB taxonomy): domain Bacteria; phylum Pseudomonadota; class Alphaproteobacteria; order Rhizobiales; family Beijerinckiaceae; genus Terripilifer. The sequence goes on along the minus strand of JANYDZ010000698.1, from coordinate 4,032 downwards.
CAAAATTCGTTTCCCATGTGTTGTTGCCCTGACGCACCAGATTCATCACGCCCTCGCCCGCGAAAAACTCCTTCCGGCCGACGCGGTCGTCGAAGTCGAAGCTGTTGTCGAAGACGAAGCCCTCGTTATGGAAAAGATTGAGCATCATCGGCAGATTCGTCGTGCTGACGAAGAGCGCCCGCTCGGAGCCGCTGGCGTTGAAATGGCGATATTTCGCGTTGAGCGGAATCGCGAAGAGACTCGCGGCGCCCCATTCAAACGCACGCTTTTCTCCATTCGGCAATTCCAGCTGCGTGCTTCCCGCCCCTTCAAGAACGTAAATCACCTCTTCGAACACATGGCGCTGCGGGCGCGAGGCCTTGCCAGGACCGAGGTCGTGCAGGAACATGTTGCAGAAATCGCCGCGCCCATCCAGATGCAGGGCCGCCGCGCGCGTGCCCACGCGCGGCCATTCGGCGGTCTCCACTTCAAAGCAGTTGATGGCCAGGCCTTCGACGACGCGAAGCCCCTCCTTCCTGAGCCAATCCTTGTATGAATCGATTCCATAACGCGCTTGCGCGATTGCGTTCATTCACCAAGCCTCCCGCCTGATTTTCCCGTGCTTCGAAAGCATAACGCATCAAACGACGCCCCGACAAATGACGCCCGACTGGCGAAACCCGGTTAATGGACGCCCACGCTGTGGACCTTTATCTTCCCCGCTCGCAAACTCGCGTGAGTTGGGGGGAGTCGGCAATGAAGATTTTCATCACGGGCGTGTCGGCCTACGCCGGCTTTCACGCCGCCATCAGGCTCGCGGCGGCGGGACATGCCGTGACCGGCCTTGTCCGGAACCCGGACCAGCCGAGATTGAACATCCTGCGAATGCACGAAGTTGCCCTGCTTGCCGGCGATGTCGGTCGGCCGGAAACCTATCGATCCGCGCTCGAAGACAGCGACGCGGTCATTCACACAATGCTGGACAAGAAACAGCCGATCGAAACCGATCGCGCCCTTTTCGCCGCGCTGCGGGCCCTGCCGGAAAGAACTCTGCGGCGGCGCTTTGTCTACACAACCGGTTGCTCTATTTTCGGCAAGGTGGCGGTCCCCGTCATCGACGAAACCGTGGAGCCGAATCCCGACCATCCGCTGGCCTTTCGCCGGGACCTCGAACGCGAGGCGCTGGCCGTCGAAAACGCGTGCGGGACGGTGCTGCGCCCGGGATTCATGTTCGGGAACGACGGATTCAACAGCGTGAGCGCCGACTGGTTCGCCATGGCGGAGGCGGGCGATCCGGTGTTCCGGGGCGATCAGGAAAAAGGCTGGTCCTGGATTCACATCGCCGATCTCGCCGAAGCCTTTCGCCTCGTCGTAGAGGCGCGGGACAGCCTCGTCGATGGCGAGGTTTTTCATCTGGCGGACGACCAGCGCCCGCGCAGCCTCGATGTCATGCGCGCCTGCCTCGACGCCGCCGGCTACGCTGGCGGCTTGCGCTTCGAAGGCCCGACGAAGGGCGACAATATCAGCACGTGGTTCGACCAGAACGAATTCATCGCATCGCACAAAGCGCGCGAACGACTCGGCTGGCGTCCGCGCCGCGCGGGTGTCGTCGCGAGCGCGAAGCCGGCATACGCGGCGTGGAAAGCCGCGCAACCGCCGCGGCCGTGAAGCCGGCAGGAATGCGCGAAGGACTGCGGGAAGGACTGCGGGAAGGACTGGTTGACTCGTGTCGGTCTGGACCTGAAACTCCGTCGTCAAATGGAACCCGTTTGGAGAGGAATCCCGCGATGGATGTGAAGGTCGTCGATGTCCGCTATGCCGACCGGCCCAAAAACGATCCGTCAGAACGCGTTTTCCGCATCTCGGATCACATTGTCGTCGACGCAGCGAAACTGCGCTCCGGCCGCATGTATGTCGGCGACGAATTTCGCGCGGTGGTGCTGACGCTCGTTCCCGGCCAGGCGCAGACAACGCACATGCATCCTTCGACAAGTCACGCCTGGTTCATTGTGTCGGGGACCGGCGAGGTGACCATGGAAGACGGACGGCTCGAAACGGTGGGGCCAGGGCAATTTCTCGTGCATCCCTGCAATACGGTGCACGGATTGCGCAACAACGGCGTCGAGAATCTGACCTATGTCGCTCTGTCGATCGGGGTCTAGCGATGTTGCGACCAACCGATCTGCGCGGCGTTTACGCCATCATACCAACGCCGGCGAAAGATGGAGCCGACCACTGGGACGCGGTGGACACGGTCGATCTCGTCGAGACCGAGCGCGTCATCAACCGTCTCGTCGCCGACGGCGTCAGCGGCCTCATCGTCCTGGGAACGACGGGCGAATGTGCGACGCTTACGGGCGCGGAATACGAGGCCTTCGTCGATTGCGTGCTGGCGACCGTCAATAAGCGCGTTCCGGCATTCATCGGGACAACCGCGCTGGGAACGCACGAAGTGATTCGCCGCACGCGCTTTGCCGCGCAACGGGGGGCCGACGGCATTCTGCTCGGCTTGCCCATGTGGCAGCCGCTGACCATCGACATGGCCGTGCAATATTATCGCAGCGTCTCCGAGGCTTTTCCCGATGTCGCCATCATGGTTTACGGAAACGGGCGCGCATTCCGGTTTTCGTTTCCGCCCGAGTTCTGGAGCCGGGTCGTCGATGCGGCTCCTACCTTGATCGCGGCGAAATACTCCCGTCCGCAGGCGCTCCTGGCCGCGCTCGCCGCTTCGAAGGGGCGGGTGCATTTTTTGCCGCACGACGGCGGCCTTGGAAAATTCGCCGAACTGTCGCCGCAGACCACGACCGCCTGCTGGTCAACCGCGGCGTCGATGGGGCCGGAACCCGTGCTCGCGCAAATGCGCGCGCAATTGGCCGGCGACAAGGACAAGCTCCAGAAAGTCGCCGCCGATCTGGCCTGGGTGCGCGAACCCATTCGCGAACTCGTGACCGACGCCGATCTTATGGCGACTTACAATATTCAACTCGAAAAGCTGAGGATCGTCGAAGCCGGTTATTGCAAGGCGGGACCGATACGCCCGCCCTACAACATCATGCCAGAGCCCTATATGATCATGGTGCGCGAACATGCGCGTCGTTGGAGGGAGCTTTGCGGCAAATACGCGGCGACCGATCCACAATGAGCGAACCTGGCGTCAACGCGCTTCGCGCGGTCGAAATCGCCGTCCCGGACCTGGAGGCTTCGGCGCTTTTTTACGAGCGGGTGTGGGGGCTCTGCGTCGTCGAGCAAAACCCGACAACTTGCTACCTGCGCGCCTCCGGCCCCGACGCCTACGTGCTTGCGCTCCATAGCCGCGCCGAAGCCGGTCTTGTTCGGGTCCGCCTCGGCGCGGAAAATCGCGGCGTGATCGACGCCCTGTACGAACGCGTCGGAAGGGCCGGCGGCAAGCCCCAGTTCCCGCCGCGCGGGATTGTCGCTCCGGGCGGCGGCTATGGCTTCGCGTTCCTCGACGGCGAAGATCGTGAGTTTTTAGTCGTCTGCGACGCGGCGGTTCGCGCCGATCCCGCGCCTCTCCGCGATCGTCCTTTCAAACTCAGTCACGTCGTTTTCAATTCGCGCGAGTTCGACAAAGCGGCCGCGTTCATGCGCGACGCCCTTGGCTTTCGACTTCGCGATAGAACCCGCAAGGCCAATTTCATGGGCTGCAACGCCGACCACCATTGCATCGCCTATACGGACCGCAAGAACACGGCGCTGAGCCATGTCGCATACGAATTGCCCAATCTCGACGCGGTGCTGCGCGGATGCGGCCGATTGAAGCGGGAGGGCCTGCCGATCGAATGGGGCGTCGGCCGGCACGGCACCGGCGACAATGTCTTCGCCTATTTCGTCGATCCGAACGGCTTCGCGATTGAATACACGACGGAGATGCAGCAAATCGACGATGCCGCCTATGTGCCCGGCACGCCGGAGTCCAACGCGCGCGCCTCGCACGCCGACGTATGGGGCTATTCCGAGCCCCCTTCGCAACGTTTTTTGCGGGCGCTCGAGGGACCCTCGCGCAAAACCACGACCGCCGACGACAAATGATCG
>JANYDZ010000682.1 GCA_025363375.1 Hyphomicrobiales bacterium | reverse complement strand
CGTTGGCGTCGCGGGCCTGGCGGCCTGGCTCTGCGCCGCGCCGCGCGCTCCAGCGACGGCGCAGGACGGAGTTACCTTCGCCGGTAAGACCATCGTCGTCACCGTCGGTTTCGAAGCCGGCAATCGTGTCGATCTCTATGGTCGGCTGCTCGCGCGGACCATGGCGCGCCACCTGCCCGGCCAACCCGCCGCAATCGTCGTGAACCGGCCCGGGGCCGGCGGCGTGATCGCTCTCAACGAATGGAACGCCAAGGCGGAGCCCAATGGCCTGTTCGCGGCCGTCGGCGGCCAGACGCAACTTGACCAGGACGCGCTCGTGCGCACCCAGGCCCGATATCAGCCCGCGAAATTTAATTATGTCGGCGGGCTGACCGCGCCCAGTCAGGCGCTGTTTGTCAACAAGTCCGCCGTCGCGCGGTTGACCGACGGTTCCGCCAGGCCCGTTGTCATGGGAATTGTCGGATCGACCTTGCGAACCGGATATTATCAGGTGCTGTGGGGCGCCGCGTTCCTTGGGTGGAACGTCAAATGGGTGCCCGGCTATGCGTCGACCGGCGAAGTGCGCGGAGCGCTCGAACGCGGCGAAATCGACATGAGCGCGTTCGGGTCGAGCGTGGACATCGACTATCTCTTCGCAACCGACAAATTCACGGTCGCCAGCCAGTCGGGCGCTTTCGTTGACGGCAGGATTTCACCGCGCCCGAATCTGGGAAGCGCGCCGATCATTTCCGATCTCGTCCGCGACAGGATCAAGGCCCCTTTGGCGGCGAGGGCCTTCGAATATGGAGAGAAGGTGATCCAGGTTGGCATGTGGCTCGCCCTGCCCCCGCAAACGCCGGACGCGATCGTCGCGGCCTACGTCAAAGCTTTCGAGGCGACGATTCAGGACGCGCAGTTTCAGGGCGATTGGTCGCGCCTCGATCCGGACTCTCCGGTCGCGCGCAAGAAGGAACTGGAGAAGCTCATCGGCGAACTTGGCGGCGTGCCGCTCGAGGCGCTGGACTACATTCAGGGCGAACTGAAACGCCAGGGCGTCGAAGTCGCGCGCTGACCACGCCTGTCAGGTCCAGATCCCCTGGGCTTCCCGCCGTCCGCGCCGTCAGTTCATTCTTTCGGGTATTTGCACGAGCTCGTCGAGCTGTGCTTTCGTCAGAGGCGCGTTCAGATATTTGAACTCGATCGCCGTGCGCATGTTCTGCTCAAGTCCTGCGACCTTGTCGACATCGACCGCGGCGCGCGGCAAAAACTCGTCCAGCGAGCGCTTGCCGATGCTCTCGGGCACGTTGGCCCATTCGGCATAGGCCTTGAGGCCTTCCGGCGTCGTGTAAATCCACTCGATGGTGTCGCGATAGGCCTGCATGAAACGGCGATACACATCCGGCCGCTTTTTCAGATCGTTGGAATTGGCGACGCTGACCCGCGAGGATTGTCCAGCCATCGCCGTGAGGTCGGAGGCCTTCATAATGAGCCTGATCTTGCCGGCTTCGAGCAGGTCAACCGCGAAAGGCGCGCCGGACCAGCCGACGTCCACCTGGCCGCTCATCACCTGCGTCATCGTCGCGGGGCCACTGCCGGTGGCGGTGGGTTTGAAATCGACGTTGAACTGCTTCTTCGCCTCGAGAACCATCATTTGCGACGACGAACCCGCATTGGAATAGGCGATGGATTTACCGGCGGCGTCCTCGACTTTCCTGATGGGCGAGTTTGCCGGCACATAGAGGAACATGTTGGTGTCGCCGGTGAACGACGCGGCGATGACGCGCACGGGCGCGCCCTTGGCGTAAACGGCCAATGCGCCGAGCGTGCCCACCGCGATGGCGACATCCGCGCCCCCGGCCAGCAGCACCTGCACGGTTTCCGCGCTGCCTGAAGTGTAGGAAATTTCAAGGTCGATGCCGCGTTTGGCGAAGAAACCCCGCTTCTTGCCCACATCGGCAGTCGCGGTTTCGCCGACGCCGGGATTGCCGATCGCGACCTTGACGAGGTCGGCGGCGGAGGCGGACGACGCCAGCAACATCGACGCCGCCGCCAGCTTCGCGATGAACGCGCCCTTAAATCGAACCATGCTCATAAATATCCTCCCCGATCCCGCGAATGCTCGCATGGACCGGGGCGGAAAGTCACGTCAGGCGGCAAGTCTGTCAGTCGACAAGTCAAGCCTACGCGGTACGCCATGACACGCGTGCCGTCCCCTTGCCGATCATTCCCAGCGCCCTGGCGGCGCCGCGCGACAGATCGAGTGAACGGCCCGTCCACGCGGCGGGGCCGCGATCATTGACCCGCACCATGACAGTGCGCCCATTGGCGCTGACGGCGAGGCGCGTCCCGAGGGGAAGCGTCCGATGGGCCGCTGTGAAACCATTCGGACGGAATATTTCGCCGGACGCCGTATGACGCGCCAGTTTTTCGCCGCCGCCATACCAGGACGCCATGGATGAACTGCCGCCGCGCGCCGGCCTGACGCGCGCCACGCGGACATTGCGCCGCAATGAAGCCTGCATGCGTTTCTTTTGCAGAGACGCCGCAGGAGCCCGCGCAGCTTCGCCGATAAAATACTCGGCGTTGGATTGCTCGGCGAGAGCCGGAGCCGAAATCACGAAAAAAAGTGTCGCACTTAAGATGATCGCTGAACGCAAAGCTATACTCCATTTATAAGGGATAAGTTGGTGATTTCTGAGTGTTCAAACTCAGGAATGATCTCTAGCAGAGTGGATTCGTTAAAATAAGGCGGAAAAATTTAATTATTTAATATTTATTAAAATTATTATAATTACATTAAATTTCGGAATAAAACTTCACCTGCAAATATAAAATTACGTTTTTTCAAACCATTAATGTCCGGGTGATGGGCAGGGCCGTTCAACGCTCTCCGCTGGGTCCAATCTGCCGTGCGGGCCAACGAACGGAAACATACCTGTAAACCAGGGATTCCCTTGGGCAAAACGATGTTGCAACGCGTTACCCGCCTGCCACCCGCCAGGTGACCCTTGCGGTTCCACTGCCGATCATCCCCAGCGCACGCGCCGCGCCGCGCGAAACGTCCAGCGAACGGTTTCGAACAAATGGGCCGCGATCATTCACTCGCACGACAACGCTGCGGCCGTTGGCGCTGACAAGAAGGCGCGTGCCAAACGGGAGCGTGCGGTGGGCGGCGGTCAAGCCATCGGGATGAAAGGCTTCCCCCGAAGCAGTGCGGCGGGACAGCTTTTCGCTTCCGCCATACCATGAGGCGATGGTCACATTGGCGGATTTCGCCACGACGGCGGTTGAGCGCGAAGTCTGAGCGCGCGGCGCGGCCCCAGGGCTTGCCGCGACCGGGAGCGTTTCAACGCGCGCCGGGTCGCGAACGCCCTCGCCAGCAAGCGCGGCGGCGGAAAAAACGCTCGCGAGAAGCGCGCTGACATTTAACAAAATACGCAATGAACGAACTCCCGGACTGAACCTTGGCCGAGCTTTCAGAAAGCTCTTGTTAACCACTGGTTCGTGGGGAGCGCCTGTGTCCAAAAAATGGCGGGACCGGCGTGGCTGGAGCGGGATTTTCACATGAGTGACTATTATATCACGCATCCGAAAACGCGGCCATTGCACCTTACAATTAAAAACAGGCAAATCGGGCTGCTACCCGCGCGATTTCGGGTTCCGGACCCGCCGAGAAGTCCGAAACCCGCTTGTCGATCAGTCCATCGGGCAATCGACGACCGTCCTCCACTCGAGTCCGCCGCCGATGACCGGGACTTCCTCGCGTGAAATCTGGCAACGCGCGTCGACCGATTGGCGGTCCAGCGCAACGGAAGCGGGGCGCATGCCATGTGAATCAGGCGTCGCAGCCGGATCATTTGCCTCTGTCTGCGCCGCCTGGCGATGAACGACCGGCTTGGCGTTGGCCGCGCCGACGCCAAGCGACGCCGTCATGACCACAAGCGACAAAAGCTTCAGTGAGTGAACGCGCATTTTTAGTCTCCGTGTTGCGCCCCCAGGCGCCCATCACTGGATAGGAGCCGCGCGCCGCGACATCAAATTAACATTCGGTAATCTCGATCACGCGTGCGTGTGGCCGCATGCGCGCCGCGCATGCTCATCTAGTCGCTCGTCCCGGTCACCTTGCCGAGGATGAGATTGCCGAGGCCCGCGATCACGAAAACGATGATCAAAAGTCCGTAGAGCGACGGCATGTCGAACCGCGCGTAGATCTGCATGATCATGAAGCCCAGACCCTGGTTCGATAATTTTGTCTCCGCAAGCAGCGCGGTCACCGTCGCCGTGCCGAAGCCAAGGCGAATGCCGTTGAGCACGGGCACGCGCATCGCCGGCAGATAAATCTTCGTTCCCATTTGCCAAGGCGTGGCGCGAAACGAATTGCCGACGCGGATCAACACCTTGTCGATCTGCCGCATGCCGCCCGCCGTCGACAGCGCCACGGTGAAGAAACAGGACAGCGCGCCGAGCGCGATCTTCGAGGCGACGCCCACGCCAAACCACATGATCATGACCGGGAAGAAAATGATGCGCGGCGTCGGCGCGAGATAATAAACATAGGGTTCATAGGCGGCCGCCAGAAACCGGTTCGCGCCGATGAGGATGCCGACGAAAATGCCCAGCGCGCCGCCGATGACGAGCGAGGCGAAAACTTCCCACGCCGTCACCTGAAGGTTGGCGTAGAACGCCGGATTCATCAGCAGTTTCCAGATCGAGGCCCCGATCGCCAGCAGCGAGGGCACGACGTCGCGAAACAGCCAGCCGGAGCGCGACACCGCCTCCCAGACCGCCGCGACTCCAAGCAGAATTCCGATGCGTATGAGATTCGTGTCGCGCTCCGAGACGCGGCCGCTTGTGATCCAGCCCCGGCTGGCGGTCGCGCGGGGAGCGTTTACCTGATCGGTCGAAGCCATGTCTCGACGCGCTCCAGAAGCATGAAAAAGCAAACACTGACGATGATGACGAAACTGATCGCGGCATAGGTGCCGGGCAGATCGTAGCGTTCGGCGAGATCGTTGATGAGCTGGCCAAGGCCGCCCAGATTGATGAGGAATTCAATGCCGACCACGCTGATCAACACAAAGGTCCAGGACAGGCGGATTCCGGAAAAAATCACCGGCAACGCCGCCGGCATGAGGATTTTCCAGAACATCTGCGTATCCGTCAGCTTGAGGCTGCGGCCGACATTCATCAGCACAGGGCGAACGCCCGAGAGGCCCTCGGTCGTCTTGATGATGATCGGCGCCAACCCCGTGATGATCGACATGACGATGATCGTCAGGCTCGAACGCCCGAACAGCACGAGAAACAGCGGGAACGCCAGCACCAGCGGCGCCGCCGCCATGGCCGCGACCCAATCGACGATGGCGCGTCGCAACGCCCGGTAACGATACAGCGCCGTGCCGATGGGCACGCCAATCAGAATCACCGCGACGCAGGAACACAACATCTCAAAGCCGGTCTCGCGAATTCGCGCCGGCACGTTCTCCTCGACAATGATGCGTTCCAGAGCCATCACCACATCGCTGGGGAAGGGCACGATGTAACGATTGACGAGCCCGATTTTCAGCAAAAGCTCAAGCAGCGCAAAGACCGCAAAAACGCTCGACGCGCCGACAGCGATCGGAAACCACCGGCTCTTCATGAGGCTGGCGCTAGCCACGGGCCGATTTTCCCCGCGTTGCCGTGCTGGATTCGGACTCCGCCATGCCGCGGCTCGCCTCTTCGCGCAGGTCGCCCCAAATCTCGGCCACATACTTGCCGAACGCGGCGCTCGACACAACGTCGGACGTGCGCGGGCGCGGCAAGTCTATATCGACAATCCGTTTCACCCTGCCCGGGCGATACGTCATCACGACAATGCGGTCGGAGAGCTGCACGGCTTCGGTGAGATTGTGCGTGATGAGCAGTGTTGTCTGGTGCAGATCCTGCTGGATTTGCGTGATCTTGTCGCCGAGCAGCAGCCGCGTCTGCTCGTCCAGCGCGGCGAAAGGTTCGTCCATAAGCAGGATTTGCGGACCCGAAACGAGGGTGCGCGCAATCGAAACGCGCTGTTTCATGCCCCCCGAGAGTTCCGAGGGCATGCGCTTCTCAAAGCCCTGCAGGCCCACGATATCAATGAATTTCTGGGCCCGGTCCTGGCGCTCGGATTTGGCGATTTTCTGCAATTCCAGGGGAAAGCACACATTGTCCAGGACATTGCGCCAGGGGAAGGTGGATTCTTCCTGAAACACCATGCCGACGGCGGGATGCGGCCCGGCGATGCGCTCCTTGTCGATCATGACGTTGCCGACATATTCGCCGAGCAGACCGCCGATGATGTTGAAAAGCGTGGATTTGCCGCAGCCCGAAGGCCCGATACAGGCGACGAACTCTCCCGGCATGACGTTGAAAGAGACCTGATCGACCGCCAGCACCGCTTCCGGCCCCTCGCCGAACTGTTTGGATACGTTGTCGATGACAAGTTGTGGCTGCGCCTCTGTCGCAGGGCGCGTTGCGGCGGCGGTTGAAGCGCTACTCATCAGGACAGGTCTTTCGCAGGCCGTCAGGCAATATGTCCGGGCGCGCGGAACGCGAGCCGCTCTTTGCGGAGCGCGCGATGTTTAACGTCGGGGTAACGCTTGTCAATCGGTTGGTGGATCGCGTGGATCCCCTGCCCTGGACGGAAGGAACTCGTCCAAAAGATCGATTCAGTGCAATTGCGCTGTCTTGCCGGCGGCGGAAGCGGTGTCGAGCCGCGGCACGGCGCGCAAGGCGGAACCCGAGAATGTCGCGGCTGGCAAGGCGGCGGGCGGCTCGAATCTGACCGCGACATTGGCCGGCTCGGCGAAAATCATCTCGTTCAAGCCGGACCGGGCGGCGACGCGCAGCGGCGCAACGACCGGAGCAACGGACGACGCGCTCATCCGCGCCGTCTCGACCGGCGCCGTCAGCAGGCGGAAATTCGAACGGTCCAGTCGCGAGACCACAATATTGGATTTGCGGGGCGCCGGGTTGAGCGCGGCGCGCAAACCGATCGGCTGGGCGATCACGGCTGCCGAGGCGGGAGCCAGCGCCGCTGTCCGCGTCGGTTGTGAACGCGCCTGCGGTTTGGCGGCATCAACCGACCTGGTCGGTTCGACTGCGGCCTGCGGCGCATAGGCAAGAGCGCCGAGGCCGGACGTTGTGGCGGCGGCGGCGGCAATGGTCTTCGCGCCGGCGGTGATGACGGAAGGCAGATCGGACGCGCGCACGACGCGGGCGATGACGTCTTCCGCCGGCGCACGGCCCAATTCGCCGGGGCGCGATGGTGGCGTCGGCACATGCGCGGCGACCAGAACCGGAGCCTGAATCACCAGATCGCTGGGGCGGCGCGGCGGCAAGGGCGCGGCAGGCCCGGCAACAACCGCCGGATTGGCGAGGGGACCGGCCTGGGCCTCTTCCTTTTCGGGGCGAACCGGTTCCGGCAAAGGCGTCGGCTTTTGCGGTTCGACCCGCGCTACGGGAACAGGAACAGGAACCGGCGCAGGCGCCGCGGCAGGTTTCGGCGGCTCAATCCTGGCGACAAGAACGGGGGCTGGCTCGGGAGCGGGCGCGGCAACCGGCGCCGTCGGGCGAACGCGGCCGCGCAGGCCTGGAGCGGACTCGGCGACACTAACCGTCCCGGCGCGCCTGGCCGCTTCCGCGACGAAGAAGGCGGCGTTGCCGCTCTCCTCGCTGGGCGTGGCCTGCGCCACGGTCAGCGTTGGCGCCGCCATCGAACGGGCGTTGCGCGCGTTGCGCGGCGAGACCGCCGCCATGCGGACGCGCGCCGCGCCGCGCGGCGCGGCGGCCTCTTCTTCGCCGCCGCCAAACAGCGCGGCAAAAAAGCTTTTCGACTGCGTCTGCGCATAAGTTGGCACCGACACGCCGTTGCGCGATTCAACATGGGAGCGGGCTTCGTCATAACGTCCCAACGCCTGGCCGTTGGACGCCAGATGCACCGTCTTGCCATCGGGAAACAGGCGGGCGAGCTGGTCATAGTTCATCCGCGGCCAGGCGCGCACCGAGCCAACGTCCAGATGCACGAAAGGACTGCCGGCTGTGGGGTAATAGCCAACGCCGCCGCGTTGCAGGCGCATGCCTATTTCCCGGATGCGGCCCATCGGCACGTCCGTATAGTGCATATCCATGGCTTTCCCGAGCATGTGCTGGGAGAACTCGGCGACCGCGCTGGAGCGGCGGCGCAACATCGCGTTCGTGACCGGCGACCGATAGGCGGAAACAATGTGGATCGGTTCGCGCGAGCCCGACTCCCGGTAGGTTTCCCAGACCACGTCAAACAGCCGCGGATCCATCTTGATGGTGTCGTTGTTGCGCCAGTCGCGCAGAAAAAAATTGAGCTTTTCCAGCGCCGAATAATCGTAGGAGCCGTTGACGCGGAAGGTCGCGGAAATGCTCTCGCCCGTATGGGTGTGGTACAGACTGATGGTGCGGGTATCGCCATTGGCGACGGCGTTCTGGGTTTGCGCGGGCGCGAACGCCGAAAGCAAAGCGGCCAGTGCCCCCGTTTTGACGGCGAGCGACGCCTTCGCCAGGACTGGCGCGAGAACGGGCGGTTGAATCTTTCGCAAACTGATCACCCACTCTTCAGTTCGACCTTCGCGCAAACAGCCTAACGCAAATGTCACATCCGGGAATTTTCGCTCAGAAGGGTAAAGAAGGCGTAAGCAACCAAAAATGATTCAATTCCAAATTGGTTCACACAACGCGCTTATGCGATACCGCCCCGGCGAGGGCTAGCAGAGCCCGCAAAATGCGGCATGAATGTGTCGCGCCCTTTCCTGTATTGGCCAGTTGTTATTGTCAACTCTGTCGATCCGGCGCTCAAATCTCCCCGAGCGCGGACAGATACAGGTCCAGAATTGTCTCTTCCTCGATCCTCTGGTCGCGATCCATGCGGCGTAGCGACACAACCTTGCGCATCACCTTGGCGTCAAAACCATTGCCTTTGGCTTCGGCGTAGACCTCCTTGATGTCGTCGGCGATAGCGCGTTTGTCTTCTTCCAGCCGTTCGACGCGCTCGATGAAGGCGCGCAGGGCGCCGCTCTCGACGGGCTCGCCGGAAATGTGTTTCTCGGGCTTGTTCATGATTTTGTCCGGGCTCGA
>JANYDZ010000678.1 GCA_025363375.1 Hyphomicrobiales bacterium | reverse complement strand
AATCATGGCGGGGCCGCCGACGTCGATATTCTCGATGCAATGGTCGTAGTCGGCGCCCCTGGCGACGGTTTCCTCGAAGGGATAGAGATTGACGACCAGCAGGTCGATGGGAACGACGCCGTGCGCCAGCATCGCGGCCTGGTGCCCGGGGTTTTCCCGTATCGCCAGCAGGCCGCCGTGGACTTTCGGATGCAGGGTCTTGACCCGCCCATCCATCATTTCAGGAAAGCCGGTCAGGTCCGTCACGTCGCGCACCGGAAGGCCGGCGTCCTGCAGGGCCTTGCAAGTGCCGCCCGTGGAAACAAGCTCGACGCCATGGCTGGTCAGGGCGCGGGCGAATTCGATCAGGCCGGTCTTGTCGGACACGGAAAGGAGCGCGCGGGCGACGCGGCGGAGGTCGGAGGGCATGGCGGCTCTTGCTGGCGGAGGAAACAAGCCGCGCGCTTACCACGCGGCAGGGGATGCGGGAAGCCACCGGGCCGGCAACCGGGCTCGATCATGAACAGCCGCGCCCGATTGCCTCAACAGGACCGAACGCTCCTTGTAACTTGCGGCGGCGTCGCCATGTTCCGGGACGGCGTGTCCTGAAATTGCCGAATCAGCGCCTTTCGGGCAGATTGAGGGGCTTTCGCCAAGTCTTTCGAGTTGCATATTTTTTGTTTTTTAGCCGTGCCGGCCCTTGCAGGTTGCGCTGCGAGATAATATTGTGCAATGCACAACAGAACCTGCGTCGCGACTCCCGACGACAGCGCCATCAAAGGAGCGTTCCATGCGCCCGAACACGCAAAAGAAACACAAAGGTCCGGTGCGGGTGCGCCATCTGCCGCCGACGCTCGATGAAGCCATCTTTGCGGCGCAGGGCCTCACCGACGATGCCGACCACCAGGCGGTGATCGCAGCCGAATTGATGGGCGTTACGCTGGACCAGGCGATTGCGCTTGTCGCCAAGGCCGCCGCTGCCGCCAAACGCGGGCCGCAGCAGGCCGAGGTCACTTTCTCCATTGACCGCAGCGGCGCTCACCGCGCCGTCGTTGTGGAGCGCAAGCCCACTTTCGCGGTGGCCCGCAAACCCGCGGTCAATGTCGAACGCACGGGCGGCGCTATTGTCGAACGCGTGCCGTTCCGCGGATTGGGCGGCGGTAAGCCCCGAACCCTGCTTCGCCTCGGGGGCACCGGGCGCTGATATCCACCATCGGAAGAAAGCGCGGCGCGCTTTGCGCTGATGACCAATGGTTGCCGCGGCGAAATGGCTTGACCGGAAAATCCGACGCCGGATCGTCAGGCGTTCGCCTGCGCCCGCTCAAAAATCCAGCTGACTCCTGAAACCTGGCCCGTGTTCGCCCGAACGACCACCTGTCCACAGGGCCGCGCGCCTTCCGGCGCCGCGAAATAGACGCTGGCCTCGATTTCGATTGGCAGCCCGTTCGCGTGAAATCGCCAGGCGGCGCCGTTGGGAAGCCACAACCAGACGCTGCGGCCGTCGTCGGACATTTGCGCTCGGACGGACGGATGCAGATGAAACCGCAGGGCGAAATCGCAATTCCGGGCCGTTTTTGAAGGCGCGCCTGAACGTCGCAGCAGATCCGCGCCTTCGAGGCTCGACCCGTCCGTGGAGAGCCGCAACGTGCGTTCGTGGATCAAACCGAAATCCGCGACATAACCATCGTGGCTGGCCGCCACGGACAGAACATCGGCGCCGGCCTGTCGCGATAAAGTCACTTTGCGGACGCCAGACAGAACCCGCCCTTTCAGCCGGCCCGACAGGCCTTTGGACGCGGCGAAACGGCTGGACGAAGTATCCGCGACGGTCAGCGTCGAATGGGCGGCGGTGGCGCGCGCGGCGGCGCGGAGCTCCGCGTGGATTTCGTCGGGCGCGCCGCAATTGCTCACAAGCTTTTGCCCCGACGGGCAAAACTCAAACGACAATTGCCCGGCGTGCGCGCCTGTCGAAAATTCGGACGGCGGCATTGAGCCGGTGTCGACGATCAGAAGCGAGCCTCCCGCCTCAAGACGCTGATAGCCGGAGTAAGGCGCGTTCGGCAGCGCCGGCGCCCGCGTATCGTCATATGCGAGCACCGTCGCGATCGCGTGCGGCTGCGTGGCGCCCATTCCATTGAAGAGCGCCAGCGATCCGTCGCTCAGGCGGAACAGACGCAACATCGGCAGCATGCGGTCAATGGCGTTGAGCAACTCCTGCGGCGGCGCCACGCCGCTCGCGGCGAAAGCCTGCCGAAGCGGCAGAAGATCGAGCAAAAAATCGACGAGCGATTGCGGATTGCGGCCCACGTGGCCGCCATCCGACAGGATTTGCCGCTTCAGTTCGTCGCTCAACAACCGCGTAGCGCGCTTTTGCAGGCGCTCCATCCCCGCCGAACACAGGCCCAGTTCGACAAGCGCAACCGCGACAAACAAGCGCGCCTCGCCCTTCAATCCATCGTCGAATGCGCGTTCAAGCCGCGCCGCGTGCTGGCCAAGCGCCTTCATGAACCGGCGGTAAAAACCATGATCCGCGCCTTCCAGAATCATCGGCGACTGGCTCAGCCACGACAACAGGCGCCGCGCGGCGACTTTGGGCTCCCACGCCGACGGATTTGGCCTGCCACGGGACTGTTCGATCCAGTCTTCGACAAGGGCGCGGGCGTTGGCGCGCGCCAGCGCCGTGTCCGCCGAACGCAAATGCCGCAGCCAGCTGAAGCTGGTCAGGCCCGCCGACCAGGCCGCCGACGGCGGCGCAATCTCAAAGGGCGAACGACCGTGCGTGTTGATCATCTTTCCGGCGAAGGAGAAATAGCCGCCATAGATATCGTTCGCCACGGTTGGATCGGCGGTGCGAATATCCTGCGGAGAAATCAGCAAGCGCTCCGGCGCGCGCGTTCGCAACCCCCGGGCGTATCGCCAGGGCTTGCCGAAGCCGCGCCAGACAGCATTCAGGCCTTCGCCCGCGACAAGCCGCGCAAGGCGAAAATTTGCAGCGACCGTGGTGTCCGCCAAGGCGCCGGTCTCCCATTGTCCGAACAAAAAATCCGTCTACTCACAATATGTTCCCATGAACACGGGTCAATCCCGGGCGAGTCAATCCACAATCGGATTTCGACCTCGGAAAACCTCAGTATTTCGCGCGGCGAACAAGCCGGGAGGCGAAAAAACCGTCGAGACCGGCAAAGCGGGGGTCTTCGGCCGGCAAATGGCTGGGCAACGTGCGCAGGTCGCCGTCCGCCGTCAGGCATTCGGTCAGGCCGCCGATTTCGCCCGCTTCGATCGGCGCGCGCACGACATCGGGGTTTCGCCGCAACAGCGCGGCAATCTGCGCCTCGCCTTCTTCGGGCTCCAGCGAGCATGTGCTGTAGACAATGCGCCCGCCGGGTTTGAGGAAGGACACGGCGCGGTCGAGCATCCTGGATTGCAATGCCGCCAGGGTGACAATGTCGCTGGAGCGCTTCGACCATGCGACATCGGGATGCCGCCGGATTGTGCCCGTCGATGCGCAGGGCGCGTCGAGGAGAATGGCGTCGCAGGGACCCGGTTGGCAGGACAGGGCGTCGCCAACCGTGACGTCGGCGGAGAGGCGCAATCGCGAGAGATTGGCGGAAAGCCGTTTCAGTCGCTCGGCCGACTTGTCGATGGCGATGACGCTGGCCCCGGCCAAAGCCATTTGCGCCGTCTTGCCGCCCGGCGCGGCGCAAAGATCGGCGGCCCGTTCGCCCGGCTCGATCCGCAACAACCGCGCCGGCAGACTGGCCGCCATGTCCTGCACCCACCATTCGCCGTCGGCGAAACCCGGCAGATCGGCGATCGGCGCGTGCGTGGCCAGACGCACCGAGCCGGTCGCCGTGACAACGCCGCCAAGCCGCACGGCCCATCCCGCCGGGTCCGACTTCACCGTCAGATCAAGCGTCGGCTCGTTGCGGTGCGCCAGCGCGATGGCGCGCGCGGTCGCTTCGCCATAGTTCCTGCGCCAGCGCGCCGCGAGCCAGGCGGGCGTGTCGACGAAAACATCCTCCGGCGTCATGATTTCATCGCGGTTGCGGGCGATGTTGCGCAGCACGGCGTTGGCGAGGCTGGCGAAGGGCGCCGTGCGCGAATCGCGCTTTACCGCGTGGACGGCGAGATCGACCGCCGCGTGGTCGGGAACGTCGAGGTAAAGAATTTGCGCGGCGCCGGTCACCAGAAGCCATTCGAGGCCCACCGCCTTTTTAGGCAGGCCTTTGTCGAGAAACCTTGCCAGTCCGGCGCGTATCGTGCCCAAACGGCGCAGGCTCACCACGACAATGGAGCGCGCCAGCGCCCGGTCGCGCGGATCGAGTTCGGTCAGGCGCCCGGGCGCGCGGTCGGCCAGACGGTCCTCCAGGCTCAACGCGCTGCCCACGACATCGGCCAGCAAAGACGCGGCAGCGAGGCGCGAATTCAGTCCGGGCGGTGGCGGAGGCGGTTCCGCAGGCTTGCCATGGCTTCGAAACGGCTGGGGAGATTTCGTCACGCTGCGGTCTTCGAGGCTCTGGTCTGAGGAACGGTTCTTCGCACGGCAGCGCATTCAGACGAGCCGAATCCGGTTCGCGTGAAGGCAACACGCCAAAACAGGATTCCGGCAAATCAGGAATCTGGCGACGCTTTCCAATCCGGATGGATCAAAAACATTTCCAGCCTGCGATTCGCAGCGGCAACGCGTATGACGATCATCATAGGTATATGGCGAAGGCGAGGCAAGGCTGACGCTTTGCGACAGGCTGACGCTTTGCCAGGCTGACGCTTTGCCGAGTCGCATGGCCGTGTCGCATGGCCGGAGCGCTTCATTGTTGTGGCTCGCGGCGCGCCAGCGGCCGCGGCCAGATCTCTCAGGCTAACCAGCCAAAATAAAATCCGATGAGGAGTACGACGCCCATCAGGCCCCTATAGACCACAAAAGGCCAAGCTGAAAAGCGCTCAAGTATACGCATTAAGGTCCAGATCGCCACGAACGCGGACGCGGAAGCGATCACAATTCCAAACGACAAAATTCCCCAACCATGCGCGTCGAGGCCAGCCTTCCAGAGTTCGTAAAACTCTTTCAGGCCGGCCAGCGCTATGGCTGGCAGACCGAGCAGAAAGGAAAACTTGGCGGCTTCCTCACGGCGCAGGCCAAGAAAGAGCGCCGCCGTCAATGTTGATCCCGACCGGGAGATTCCGGGAATCAACGCTCCTACCTGCGCGAATCCAACAATCATGGCGTCAAAAAGACCGACGTGATCCAAGGTTCGCCTGTGCTTGGCGTAAACTTCCGCAATGGCGAGCAATATGGCCATAATAATACAGGAAACGCCAATGACCGGCAAAGTCCGCAATGGCGAGCCACATTTGTTCAAAAGCGTCGAAAGGGCCAACCCGCCGATGACGATTGGGATTGTCGCCAACGCCATCCAGACGACAAACCGGAAGTGCCAATTGTAGAAATCGCGCTTAATGAGAGCTTGCGTTGAACCATAGGCGAATTCTCGAATGTCCGACCAAAAATAACTGATTACAGCGGCGAGAGCGGCCAATTGCATTGCGGCGGAAAAAGCCGAGCCCGGATCGGCCCAACCGAGAAATGCGGGCACAATCCGCATGTGAGCCGTCGAGGAGATAGGCAACAGTTCAGTCAATCCCTGAACTATGCCCAATACCGCGACTTTTCCATAACCCAAGGCGACAAAGCCAGTGTCCACGCCCTGGGTGCATGCGTCCGCCATGATTTTTTCCGATCCAATCACTGAAACAGCGCGCCGAATCAAATTTCGCGGCGTTCCAGGCCATTTTCCAGACATGCAGGAATAGTTCAATCGTGAAGAATGAATTTCGAAGCGGCGTTGTTTTGAGCGTCCGATGGCGCATCGCCCTGACGGCGCTCAAATTCGAGACGACGGCCGCGCTGGACGTAGACCACGGGTCTGCGCCATCATGCGCTTCAGTCGACACTCAAACAGCGATAAGCGCGCGGAATTCAATTGAAGAACTCCAACGTTGCAACCGAAGGCGAGGCCGACGCATTTTTGTCGGCCGGCCGCGAAGCTCTTCAAACGGTTGAACGCTTGTTTGCGGGGGCTCGACAAGGCGTCCGCGCGCGGGTGTCGATAGCGGGCAATCTCGACCCCGATCTACTCGAAGAACATCAGCACCCCGTGCATGGACTTGCCTGGTACAAGACTTACATTCTTGCGCTTGACGCCGTTATCGCTTATGCGCAGGACGCGCGTTTGCGCGAGCGGCTTACATTGGCGCACGAACTGACCGCGCGCATAGCCGTGGGCGAAATTCTGTGTCAACTATTTTCCGGCATCGCGATGAGCCAAAGTGAAACCGCGCGATTATTTCAGTTCAACCTGATTGAGACCGATGGCGAAGTTGCGCCAACCGCGACAATCGCCAATCTGATTCTCGCCGGCAACAACGTTGGTCATCGCAAGCGGTTAATGGACATCTTTCGCGAGGAAGGCCTGCCTGATCAAAGCGACGCCGGCTCGGGCGACGATTTCGCTCTTTTAGCCAGCCACATTCGTGATTTTGTCGACGCCGAAATAATCCCGGCCGCGCAAAAGTGGCACCTGGAAAACGCATATATTCCGCTGGAGGTCGTCGCAAACCTGGGCAAGCTTGGCGTGTTCGGCGTTTCGGTTCCGGAAGAATATGGCGGTATGGGTCTGGGGAAATGCGCCATGTGCGCTGTGACAGAGGAATTGTCGCGGGGTTTTCTGGGCGTTGGTTCGTTAGGCACTCGATCGGAGATTGCCGCCGAATTGATTCTCCAGGCCGGAACGCGGCGCCAAAAGGAAAAATACCTTCGAGGCATAGCGTCGGGTGAAATTCTGACAACGGCTGTTTTCACCGAGCCAGGCAGCGGTTCAGATCTCGCAAATGTCGAAACCCGCGCGGTCAGGCACGGAGACGTCTACAAAATTCACGGGGCCAAGACCTGGATTACTCACGCGGCCCGCGCCGACGTGATGGTTTTGCTGGCTCGGACCGACGCTCAAAAGACCGGGTATCGCGGGTTGTCGATTTTTCTGATCGATAAGTTGCGAGGCTCGCAGAAGGAGCCGTTTCCGGCGCCGGGAATATCCGGCGGCGAGATCGAAGTGATCGGCTATCGCGGCATGAAGGAATTCGAGATCGCCTTCGACGGTTTTGAGGTCCCCGCGTCAAGTTTGCTTGGCGCTATCGAAGGAAAGGGTTTCAAACAGTTGATGCGGACATTCGAATCCGCGCGGATACAGACCGCTGCGCGCTCCGTCGGCGTCATAGTATCCGCAATGGAACTTTCGATGTCCTACGCAAATCTGCGCCAACAATTTGGCAAGGCCATCCTTCAATTTCCCCGAATTGCCGATAAAATCGTCGCAATGGCGGTCGATGCTCACATCGCGCGTCAACTCACGCTTTCGGCCGCGCGTCGGAAAGACGCTGGAATTCGTTGCGACCTGGAGGCCGGCGCCGCGAAGCTGTTTGCCGCGCGCGCGGCCTGGGCCGCGGCGGACAACGCCGTTCAAATCCACGGCGGGAATGGTTATGCGCTCGAATTCCCGGCTTCACGTCTACTCTGCGACGCGCGCATCCTGAATATTTTCGAGGGAACAGCCGAGATTCAGGCGCAGGTGATCGGGCGAGGCCTGCTTGAAGAAAGATAGCCCATGGCCCGATCCTATCTGGCGGATCCCTGGCGCGCTTGAGGCATGACCGGAGCGGGATTCCGCTCGGCGAATTGAACCCTCACTTCTTTGCCGTCTTCCGGCGCCGAGAGAAGCCGGGCGCGGAAGGGAATGGCTTCTCCAACCGCCAGTTGGGCTTTCGGCGCGGGCGCGAACCAGTGATAGACTTCGCGGCCATTTTCGGCTCGAACGGAAAGCCGCAGTTCTGGAATGTTTGTCGGGGTTGTTCGAATATTCGC
>JANYDZ010000652.1 GCA_025363375.1 Hyphomicrobiales bacterium | reverse complement strand
CGCTGGTCATGAGTGTCCTCGCGTGACTTTACGCAAAGTCTAGCCCGACGCGCCGCTTGGGCCAAGCGCGTTACGGACAGCGCGCTACGGACACTAAACCCCCAGCAACCGCCCCGCGTTCCCGCCCAAAATCGCCGCCCTCTCCAGATCGCTCAAACTCGCCGTCCCCATCACGTGATCGACGGGATTCTCCTCCCAGGGGATCGGATGATCCGTGCCCATCACCACCTGGCTCGCGCCGACCTGCGCCACGAGATGCCGCAATCCTTCCGCTGTGAACACCAGCGCGTCGAAATAAAGCTGGTTGAGATATTCGCTCGGCTTCTTCTTCAAGACGATTTTCGGATCGCAGTTCTGCGGCGAGACGAAACACGAATGATCCGAGCGCGCCGCGTAGGAGGGTAGATAGCCGCCGCCATGCGCGGCGAGAATCTTCAACCCCGGATATTTGTCGAGCACGCCCTGATAGATCAGTTTTTGCAGAGCGATGGTGGTCTCCAGCGGATTGCCGACGACATTGGACATCCAGCCATTGCCGCGCAGTCTCTGCGCGAGTTCGCCGACGCTCTGCGGGTGAATGAAAATCACGGCGCCCAGCTCTTCGGCCCTCGCCCACACCGGGTGAAACTTCTCCTCGGAAAAATCCACGCCCAGCACGCTGCCGCCGACGGCGGCGCCTTTCAGGCCGAGTTTCGCGACCGCTGTTTCCAGGTGCTGAACCGCGAGATCGGGATATTGCATCGGCAGGGCGGCGAAAGCCGCAAACTGTTTGGGATGCGCCGCGCAAACTTCCGCCAATTTCTCGTTCTGCGCCTTGCAGACCGCGTCGGCCAGTTCGCGCGGCGCGCCATACCAGAACGGATTGGTGTTGAGCACCTGCATGTCGACGCCCATCGCCTCCATGTCGGCGAGGCGGCGCTCGAGCACATCTTTTTGCGACACGAAATGCTGCGGCACGCCCTTGACCGGCGGCAGTAGTTTTTCCCACTCGGCGCCCATCAACTTGAGCGATTCATGAAAATAGCAATGCGTGTGCGTGTCGATGGTTCTGACGCGCTGGCCGCCGATCACGACCGGCGCGCGTCGCGGCCCCGGCGTTTGCGCATGGGCGGCGCCGGGCAGGCCGCACGAGCAAAAGAACATGCCGGCGGCGTGTTTCATCAAGGTGCGGCGGTCGGTCATGGCGCGTCTCCCGGGTCTGTGTCCGCGTTGGATCATGCGGAAAAGTTTGATGGCGATCTCTCCAACTGGTCCGTTTTGCGTTCTCCCGCGAACGCGCGAAGGGACAAGACCGGGAGAGGGTCCTCACCCCCCCGTCACGCTCATGTGCCGCCCAACGGCGGGGTTCTTCGTCGCGCGGTCAATCACGAAATCATGCCCCTTGGGCTTGCGCGCGATCGCGCTTTCCATCGCCGCCAGCAACGCTGCGTCGCTCTCCGACGAGCGCAGCGGCGTGCGCAAGTCCGCGGCGTCTTCCTGGCCGAGGCACATGTAGAGCGTGCCGGTGCAGGTCACGCGCACGCGGTTGCAGCCCTCGCAGAAATTATGGGTCAGCGGCGTGATGAAGCCCAGCCTGCCGCCGGTCTCCTTGACCCGCACATAGCGCGCCGGGCCGCCGGTCTGGTAGTCGATGTCTTCGAGCGTGAAACGATCAAGCAGATCGGCGCGCACCTGGTTGAGCGGCACATATTGATCGACGCGCGCGGCTTCCACATCGCCGAGCGGCATCACTTCGATGAAGGTGATGTCCATGCCGCGCCCGTGCGCCCATTCGATGAGGCGCGGGAATTCATCGTCGTTGACGCCTTTCAGCGCGACCGCGTTGATCTTGATGTCGAGCCCCGCCTTCTGCGCTGCGTCGATGCCCTGCATCACCGTCGACAGATTGCCCCAGCGCGTGATCGCCTTGAACTTGGCCTCGTCGAGGGTGTCGAGCGACACGTTGACGCGCTTGACGCCGCAATCCGCCAGTTCCCGCGCGTAGCGCGCGAGCTGCGAGCCGTTGGTCGTGACGTTCAGCTCTTCGAGCGCGCCGCTTTGCAGATGCCGGGACAGCGATCGAAACAGGGTCATGATGTCCCGCCGCACCAACGGCTCGCCGCCGGTGATGCGGATTTTCTTCGTGCCGCGCGCCACAAAAGCCGAGCACAGGCGGTCGAGTTCCTCCAGCGTCAGCAAGTCGCGCTTGGGCAGAAAATTCATGTCCTCGGACATGCAGTACACGCAGCGGAAATCGCAGCGGTCGGTCACCGAAACCCGGATATAGGTGATCGCTCGCCCGAAGGGATCGACCAGCGCGGGCGCCGCCGGGTCCAGAAAAATCTTGTGCGCGCTCGTATTCATGACGCCTTACCGTTATATTTTATCGAATATAGCGCCCGATGGGCCGGCAGGGAAGCGAATTCGTTTCAGCCGATTCTACCAGTGCTACCGGTTCTACAAGCCGCGCAATAAGCGTAAAAGCTGAACAACATAAGCGCAAAAGCAGGACAAAATGACGGACAAATTCCCCTGGCCCACCGAGTTCCGCCTGAAAGACCGGGGCCGCACCCTCATGCTCGCCTTTGAAGACGGCGCGAGCTACGAGCTCCCCGCCGAATATTTGCGGGTCGAAAGCCCCAGCGCGGAGGTGCAAGGCCATGGACCGGGCCAGCGCACCACCCAGTTCGGCAAGAGCCGCGTCGCCATCACCGAAATCGTGCCGACCGGAAACTACGCGGTGCGGCTGATGTTCGACGACCATCATTCCACCGGCATTTACAGTTTTTCTTGGCTGCACGACCTCGCGGTGAATCACGCGGCAAAGTGGCGGGCCTATCTCGAGGAGATCAAGGCGAAAGGGCTTTCCCGGGACCCTGTGGCGAAAAGGGAGCGCGAATAAAAAAGGCCGGGGTTTCACCCGGCCTCAAAAACGCAATCCGGCGCGGCAATTTCACCGCACAACAGTCACGCGCGTGCCGATTTTAACGCGGGAGAAGAGGTCGGTGACATCCTCGTTGCTCATGCGGATGCAGCCGGAGGAGACCGCCTGACCGATCGTGTCCGGTTCGTTGGAGCCGTGAATGCGGTAGAGCGACGAGCCCAGATACATGGCGCGCGCGCCGAGCGGGTTGTCCGGCCCGCCTTTCATGTGGCGCGGAAGGTCGGGGCGGCGCTTGAGCATCTGCGACGGCGGCGTCCAGTCCGGCCATTCCTTCTTGTTGCTGACGGTCTTGGTGCCGGACCATTCAAAGCCGGGGCGACCGACGCCGACGCCATATTTAACCGCCTGCCCGCCTGGCAGAACGAAATACAGGCGGCGCTCTTTGGTGGAAACCACAACTGTCCCCGGGGATTCCTTGCCGGTGTAGGAAATTGTTTCACGCGGAATGGAGCTTTGGCGCGGCTGCGTGCCAATTCCGGGATTGGCGATGATCTGGCGGGTTTCCAGATCAATCAGGTCGGGAACAGCGGCGGCGGGCGAGGTCAGCAGCGCCAGGCCAACGAGCGGCCCGACGAACGAAAACAACTTGAATTTCATAGGTGTGCCGCCTCTGTAAATCGATGTGTCGCGCGCAAGCTCGAGCGTTCCTTTATTTTTACCATCAAATGGTTAATTGCAACTTCCCGGGGCGCAAAACGGGCCGCTTCCGCGCGATGGCGGAATGGCGTTGTGCCGGCGCCACACTTTCAGCAAGCGGTCTGTCGCCGTTCGACCGGCAGATCGAACCAGGGACGCAGGAAAAGCCCCGCCCAGTTTCCCGCCAGCGCCGCGGCAATCCATAGCCAGCCGTGCAAGCTGCCGGAGGCGATGCCGCTGAAAAACGCGCCGATATTACAGCCATAAGCGAGTCGCGCGCCATAGCCGAGCAGCAGGCCGCCGAGGATCGAGGCCGCCAGATGCGGCAGGGGAATACGCCATTGCGGGCTGTATCTGGCGGCAAGCCCCGCCGCCAGCAACGCCCCCAGCATGATGCCGAAATCCATCACAGAGGTGATGTCCGCAAGCACCGGAGCGGCCAGCGCCTTCTGCTGGGCGGCGTTCGCCCATGACGGCCAGTTGGCCACGCCGACGCCCGCGCCCTGCAGCATCTTGGCGCCCCACAGGCCGAAGGCGGAGGTCACGCCCCATGGCCTGCCGGCGAGATAGAGCGTGAGGAAATTTCCCAGCGCGAGGGCGATGGCGCCCCACGCCAGCGGCCAGGGCCCCGTGAGGGAAAGCCGGCCGGCCGGGCCGTCAAACCTGGCGATGGGTTCGACCGCGCCATGCCGCGCGCGCTCGATCCTCGCCACAATCGCCCAGACAAGCGCGAAGACCGCCAGATTGAGCGTCAACGCCATGGGCCAGCCGAGCGAGAGCACCATGGAAATCGGCGGCAGCGACGGCAGCGCCTGCCAAAAACCAATG
>JANYDZ010000623.1 GCA_025363375.1 Hyphomicrobiales bacterium | reverse complement strand
TCCACCCGCCGGACACTATGACCTGGCGCGGAGCATGACCGAACCGGAACTGACTGCTAGCCGCAGCAGCTACGCACGGTGGAACCCTGGGGATCTGGACACACAAGAACCGTGCCTGGGGCGCCGCGAGGCGGACCGTACGACCCCCAAGCGCTTCACGGCGCCCCTAGCTCCCTTGTTTGAGGGAGAGAAAACGAGAAAACCCCGGGCGGACCGCCGCCGACGGGGCTCAAAGCGCGCGTCCATCACGCAAGCGCGCCCGCACATCGCCCTGCATCGTGCGCCGGTTCGAGCGCTGCCTTTGGATCATGTTTCGATTGAGCCCGCTCCGGCGCGGGGCGTGCGGCAACTACCGCGCCCTGCCGAAAAACACGTCGCGAAAAAGCTTTTCCCATTTGTCGCCGCCGTCGAGCACTTTGCCGAAGTCCACGAAATTAAGGCCGGGCGGCAGCGGCTTCACCTTGATGTTGCTCGGCGTCGCGTGATTTTCGACGAGCAGTTTTTGTCCGTCGGTCAGAAGGAAATCATAAAACAGCGCGGCGGAATAAGGATGCGGCGCCTTGCGCGAAACGCCGGCGCCAACGCCGTGCGCCATGACGGGCGGCAGATAAAAATAATCAACGGGCGCGCCGGCCGCTTTCATCTGGGCGTAGCGATATTGATAGATGCCGAGCGCGAGGGGAACCTCGCCGGACGCGGTCAAACTGCCCAGCAGCGAATGGCCCTTGCGCACGGAGACGCCATTTTTCGCGACGATGTCGCGGAACAACCTGATCCCCCTCTCCTCGCCCATGATTTCGACCATCGGTCCCCACCAATGGGAATCGTCGATCTCGACGGCGAGCTTGCCTTTCCATTTGGGGTCAAGCAGATCCTCCCAGGATTTCGGCAGATCCTCGCGTTTGACGAGATTGACGTTGTAGCCGTTGGGTTGAATCTGGATGCGCGTCGCCGTCCAGCCGCGATGCGGCGTCAAAGCCTGCGGCGCGAGGTCGGCGAAAACCGGCGCGTTGATGGGCTGCAAAATCGCCTCGCGGTGCAGGGCTTCGAGCGCCGAGCCGCCGGTCTCCACGAGATCGAGTTCGACGCGTCCCGCGCGCGCCTCTGAAATCGCCCGTTGCAGAATGCCTTCGGAATTGCCGCGCCAGAGCCTGGCCTTCAGCCCGTATTTTTTCTCGAAGGCGGCGATATAAATATTCATATCCTCCAGCGTCGCGGAGGAATAGAGGGTGAGGCCGCCCTCCTTCTTCGCGCCTTCCAGCAGGCGCTCGGTCCGCTCCGGTCCTTGAAGCGCGTTGATGGCGGTGAAAGGATCGGGAGCGGTCTGGGCGCGCGCGGCAAAGGCGCAAAGCGCCAGCCACGCGGCGTAAGCAAAATATCGCGGCATTCAAAGGCCCTCCCGCGCGCAGAATAGCCGCAAAAAAGGCCGCTCAACAATGGGGGAAATCGGGGATTCCCGAATGGCGAGAGAGACGGGACTCGAACCCGCGACCTCCGGCGTGACAGGCCGGCGCTCTAACCAACTGAGCTACTCCCCCGCATGGGCGCGGCGACAAATGACGCGCGCCAATCAGGCGGTTGCCGATTACGGCAGCAGGCCATTCAAGTCAAGGACGTTGCGGGAATCGCGTCGCAAGCCGGAGAATCACCGCGGCTTACCAATCGGGATCAAAGGTCAAGCCATATTTTCCCGCGGATTGCTTTTTTCACCGGGATTGCGTTATCCTGCCTCAATCGAAGTTCGGCCGACGACTTGGCCGGCGCCGCGCGACGAGCGGGACGCCTCCGCTGAAGTACTCTTCCTGACGTGATCGATAGCCGACGCCAGTGATGCGGCGCTGGTTCCAACTACCAGACAGAAAGGCGTCCCATGGCTACGGGCACCGTGAAGTGGTTCAACACGCAGAAGGGTTACGGGTTCATTCAACCCGACGACGGCGGCAAAGATGTGTTCGTTCACATCAGCGCGGTCGAACGCGCCGGCATGAATGGCCTTAACGAAGGCCAGAAGATCAATTACGAAATCGTCGCCGACAAGCGGACAGGCAAGTCCTCGGCGGCCAACCTGACGGCCGCCTGATCAGGCGGCAGGCTGCGCTGCGACGGCCATCGTCGCGGCGAAGTTCCCGGCATTTAAAATTTCTGAGAACCCAGCCGCCACTTGCGCAACTCCTGCGGCGTGACGATGTGGATTTTATCCGGCGCGACTTTCTCGGCGGAATAGATGAGTTCGCGGCTGACGCCCATTGAGCTGGCGTATTTGGCCAGCACGGCCACGAAATCGCCCGTGCCAAAGGTCCGCTTTCCCGCGCTGTCGCCGGTATCCAGATCGCGCGAAAAAGTGTCGTAATGCATGCGGTGGATGCCGACGATGGCGTCGACGGGAACGACGCGCTTTTTCGCGCCCATCAACGCGTAGACGCAGGCCGAATAGCATCGCGCCCCCGGGACGGCCAGCGCCGGCCCGCGCCCGGGAGGAGCGGGCGCCACGCGCGCGACAACCGCCAGCACGCCGGTCTTGCGGAACATGCGGCCAAGATCCATCGACGCCTCGACGCCGCCGCCCGGCGAGTGAATGAACACAACGCTGCGCACGCGCGGATTGTTGACGTTGTCGATCACGAATTTGTAGAAATCGCGCGGCGTTTGCGCGCCGATATCGCCGGTGGCGCTGACGACAAGGGGACAATTGTCGCCGCATTTGGCGGGATCGCCGAAAGGAACGAGCTCGAAATTCATCGCGGCTGCGGGCAACGCCGCGAGCGCCGCCCCGCCAAGCGCGGCCGCACGCAAAAATTTGAGGGCGCCAGAAAGCCGCATGAACGCTACCCGCTCGTGTCAACGAACCGCCTTCTACCGCGATTGGAAGGCCGGCGGAAGCGCTACTTGTCGATATGGTTGCGCAAGCGTGTTCGAGACGTTTTGCCTATTCGAGAATCTTGTTGCCTATTCAAGAATCTTGCGGCCACGCTCGATCTGCGCGCGGGGCGTCGCCAGAACGCCTGTGATCGAGGCCGCGATCGCCTCGCCCGTGAGGTCGCCGACGGTCACGCGCGAACGGCGCGCGTCCTCCAGAAACGCGGGATCGCGGCGCATGGATTCAAACGCCGCGCGCAGGATTTGCGCGCGCTCGGCCGGGATGTCCGGGGCCGCGGCCAGAGGGCGGCCCATGGCGTTGCCCGAAAGAAGCAGCGCGACGAGCGCCCGGTCCGCGGGGTCCGTCAGCCAATCCTCCACTGTCGGCACATCCGGCAGGCTCGGCGATTTCGGCGAGGATTGCACGAGCACGTTGATTTTTTTGTCGCGCACCCAATCGGCCTTGTCCAGCTCGAAATCGTTCCAGGTGACCGCGAGCGTCTCGACTTCGCCGCGCTCCAGCGCCAGAAAAATCGTGCCGATGCCCTGATAGCCGGCGACCAGTTTCAACTTCGCGCCGAGCAATTCATTGATCATCGCGGGCATGGTGTAGGTGAAGGAGCCCTTGGGCGATGCGCCGTTGGAGACTTCCCTGCGCCTGATATCGTCGATGGTTCCGACGCCGGAAGCGGCCCACGCCACAAGCGCGCTGTGAGCCCACGGCATGACCGAGCCAAGCCAGGCGAATTTGGCGGCGTCGTAACGCACGCCTTCAAGCCCGACAGCCTGCGCCATGGGCAGGGTGTTGGGCATCATGCCAAGCCAGGTTCCGTCCTTGCCCGCGATGTTTTGCAGATAATTCGCCATGACAATGCCGCCGCCGCCCAGCATGTTCTGCGGCACGATCGCGGGATTGCCGGGAATGAACCTGCCGAGATGGCGCGCAATCAGG
Source organism: Hyphomicrobiales bacterium (assembly GCA_025363375.1). Classification (GTDB taxonomy): domain Bacteria; phylum Pseudomonadota; class Alphaproteobacteria; order Rhizobiales; family Beijerinckiaceae; genus Terripilifer. The sequence continues at coordinate 4,598 of JANYDZ010000623.1, read as the reverse complement.
CGCCCTTCGAGGTCATAAGAGGCGCCTACATTGACGCCGATCAGCAGGTGAATAATTTTGCCGCGATAGAAATCGGCGGCGGCGTTTTGCGCGCGCGCGCAAGGCGCCGCGAACATCATCATGAGGAAGGCGATCAAGGCGCGCATCGTCCCTCAATTCGCGGGCAAGGCCGCCAGCGCGCGAAGATAAAAGGATTCGTCGATGTAGCTTGCCCTGTTGTCGAGCCTGGCGCTTTTGCCTTCGGTCTGCGCCCGTGTCGCCAGCATATTGTCAAGGCCCGTTGCGTTGAGTTTGGCCTCCGGCGTGAAACCGAAACCGGGATCGGCCAGCTGTGCGTAGGCCGCTTGCGCCACGGAACTGGAAAGTTGCAGCTTTCGCGTGAGAATCTCGATGGCCTTGCTCTTGTTGGCGGGATCAACCGTCCAGCGCAAAGAAGCGACATAGGCCTTGATGTAACTTTCGAGGCGTTCGGGATGTTTGTTCGCCCAATCGCGCAGCAAAAACGCGCCTCCAGCCTGATAAGGCCCCAGTAAATCGGTGAGACGCCCGAGGCTTTTCATGCCGCGCAATTCCGCCTCCGCAGAGAACGGCGGATTCATGACCGCGCCCGCGTTGGATTTGTCTTCGACCATGGCTTTGAAGCGCATTCCGGCGTTGCCGATGGGTTTGATCTGGTAATGCTCGCCGGCATTGAGGCCCGCGGACGCGAGCAACTTGCGCGCTTGCAGGGCGTAGGCCGTGTTCGGCGCGTCGACGACGAGGCTGCGGCCTCTAAAGTCGGCGTATCCCTGCACATCCGCCTGCACCATGAAATCGTTCATGCCGCTTTCACCGCCCATGACGATGACGACATCGTGACCCTCGACGACAAGTTGCAGGGCGTTGTCAACGGCGGACTGCGCGATATCGATGCGCCCGTCGACAAGCTTTTCACGCTGCGCCGCGGAACTGGGCGTGAGATCGATGGAAAGTTGCAGGCCGAAGCGTTCGAAAATGCCGTTCTCGTCGCCGGCCCAGAGCGGCAGCGCCTTCGCATTTGGAAAAGAAGAAACCGCGAGAGGCCGCCTCTGCGCCTGGGCGGAGGCCGTGGCGGCGACGCAAGCGAAAGCCGCGACCGACATGTGGATGAAATTCATCGCCCCGCCTATTCCTCGTCGGATCACTCGAGCGCCCGCCGCGCGCGCGCAACCAGCGCTTCCGGCACTTCGTAGAGCTTTTTCACTTCATTGGCGAATTCCGCGCCGCCCATGGGATTGATCGGCAATTGCGCGCGCGCGGCCTCCGCGAGAAAGTCCGGGTCCTTCATCGTGGCGTCGAAAGCCTCGCGCAGCGCATTCAGGCGGTCTGCCGGCACGCCGGGCGGCGCGATGTAGGGGCGACCGAACTCGCTCTGGTTGAAAATGAGTTCGAGAACCTGACGATCCTCGGAATTCTTCACAACCTCCCAGATATTCTGCACGCCCAGTTTGTTCATCGCGGGATCGCCGGCGGGCGCCGCAATCTGGCCGAACACCTTGACGTAACCGCTGTCGATCCAGCCGCCGTTTGTGGGCATGAAACTCGACAGCTGAATGCCGCAGGTGCCCTGCACTTCGCCCTTCTCGACGGCCTGCACGGCTTCCTTCGAACCGGGATAGCCGGTGATGATTTCAAATTTCGTGCGCAGAATCGTGTTCAGCACGGCGGGAAATTGCCGGATCGAAGAGGCCCAGCCGGCGCCGCCGACGATGAGTTTGCGGTCGAGCGCGTCCCGCCAGCTGTTGAAGCCCGCGTCCTTGTGCGCGTAACAGATGCTCGTCTCGCGGTTGGCGCTGCCGATGTAGCCGAACTTGCGGGAATCGTAGCGCGCCTTGCTCGCATCGCCGATCAGCGGCTCAACGACAGCCCCTGTGAAGACGGCGCCGAAGACGGAGCCATCCGCCGGCAAGCGGGAGTAGAGTTGATTGGCGGCGGTGAGCGATCCCGCGCCTTCCATCAGGCGCGCGACAACCTGCGGGCGGCCGGGAATGTGCTTTCCCATGTGGCGCGCGAGCATGGCGGCGTAAATGTAATAGCCCCCGCCGGCGGCGGAACCGATAATGAAATCGACGTTCCTGCCCGCGTAAAAGGCGGCGGGGTCCTGCGCGCGGGCGGGGGTGGCGTTCAAGGCCGCCAGTAGAACGAAAGCCCCGCGCACGGCTTTCCCCATCATCGCGGATCCCTGATCGGCGCGTCTTTCTTGATATTCAACCGCCGGCATTCCATTTCATCAAAATCGTCGTCGCATTTAAAACCCGCGGTTCGTATGCCGGCCATGGCGCAGAGGTCGTCGACTTCGTTCACATCGCCCGTGACCCCGAGCGCGCCAACGATTTCGCCGCTTGAATCGCGAATGAGCTGGCCGCCGGCCTCCAGAAAAATCGGCCCATCGGAGATCGCGCGAAGCGTCTCCATAAACAGCGGCTTTTCCCGCGCTTTCTGCAAGACTTGCCGCGAGGAGCGGTTGAGAGCCAGGCAGGCGAAAGCTTTTCCGCGCGCGATCTCGAAACGCTTTATCGAGGCGCCATCCTGCTTGAGGAAGGCCTTCACCTGCCCGCCCGCGTCCAGCACGATCGCCGCGAGAGCGTGGGCGCGCAGTTCCTGCGCGTGCCTAAAAGTGTTCTGGATGACGGCGAGAGCTTCATCCATGGAAAGTGCGCGCATCATAAATCCTCGGTTGCGCGCTTTCAGCGCAGATAGTCCGCCAGCGTATCACGCCCGATCGTTTGCAGAAATGTCGCGGTCCCGGCGTCGAGACCGCCGTCATAGGCAAGCCCAACCGGATTTTGCTCAAACAGCGCCGCGTAAATCAGACACGTTGAAAGATAGGTGCCCGCCAGACTGGGATGGCGCTTGTCCGCGTGCCACAGATCGAGCGCGGGACGGCTGGCGATGGAGCGCGCGAAGGCGAGGCCGGCGGGGATGACGAGCGCGTCGTTCTCTTCGCCGAGGCGTGTATAGGCTTGCGCGAGCGGCTCTGTCATTTCGGGCTTGTCGGCGTAGGCCCAGGTCATGAACAGAACCGGGCTCGCGCCGCGTCTGCGCACGGTCTCGCAATGGCGGCGCGTGAAATCGCGCGAGGATTGCGCCAGCGCGGGGTGAATCGGACTCTGGCTGCCGTCCATCATCACGGCGACGTCGAACAGACGCTCCAGCTTGTTGAAGGCGATGTTGTTTTGCGGATCGAACGAAAACGAGCCGATGGCGTTCGGGCGAAAATAGGATTCGACGTCGTGCCAGTCGAGCCCTGCCCCGCTGATGCCCGCCAGCGTCGAGCGCCACTTGTGCGCCGGCCGCGCCGTCAGCAACATCTGCGTGAGATGCGTCGTGACGCCGTTGTTGTAATAGAAAAAACTGTTGCCTATGAAAATGGCGGAGGATGGGTTCGCCACGCCGCTGGTTGCGCGCTTCGTCACGACGAGACCTCAACGTTTGGGAAACGGCAGCACGCCGGAATATTTCCTCACCACGTCGGCCATCTGTTCGCGGCTGATGCGGTTGACCGCGGGGAACCTGTCGCGCCATTCCCATGGGCGGACGGCGTAAAGAATGGCGCGCGAATTCGTGTGCGGGCCGCGCTCGCTGACATCGGGCGGCATGCGCGGATCAAGAGGGCTCGCCCAACAATTCGTCACGGTCTGGATGTCAACGGAAGGATCGACGCGCGTCGTCACGGCCCAGATGACTTCATCCATGTTGGAAGGATCGATGTCCTCGTCGACGACAACCACAAAACGCCCGTTGCGCGCGCCCGTGGCGCAGGCCAGCACCGCCATGCCCGTCTGCTTCGCGTGGCCGGCGTATTGCTGTTTGATGGCGACAACAATCAGCATGGGATGATGCACGTAAACGCCGGCGATGCCGGGCACGCCCGCGGCCTCAAGTTGCTCCCACAGAATGCCGCCCTCGAAGCGCACGGAATGATGCGGCGCGCCCGGCCATTGCGGCGCCATGTTCAGCATGATGGGATTGTCGCGGTAATAGACGGCTTTGACGCGGATGACGGGCTGTTCGGGATCGGCGCCGCTGGCGCCCTGGGTGTAGTAGCCCGGCCATTCGCCGAACGGCCCTTCCGTATGCGTCTCCTCCGAGGGCGGCGGTATCTCGCCCTCGATGGCGATTTCCGCGTGCGCGGGAATCGGCAAGCCGGTCAGCGGCCCTTTGACAATTTCGAGCGGACGCCCGAGCATGCCGCCGACGCGGTCAAACTCCGACACGCCGAACGGAAATTTTGTATAGGACAAAAAGAAGATCAGCGGGTCGCCGCCGAAGGTCACGGCGACCGGGCAGGCCTTGCCCTGTTTCCAGTAACGCTCGCAGATCAAGCGCCCCTGCTGGCCCGGGCTCATCCATATCCCGAGTTTGTCGCCCTCATGCATCTGGATGCGATAGGTGCCAACATTCACGTAGCCCGTCTCGGGATCGCGGTTGATGACGCTGTCGCCGGTGCCGATGTAACGGCCGCCGTCGAGCTGGTGGGATTTCAGCACCGGAAATCTGGCGAGATCGATGTCATCGCCGCGCATGATATTTTGCATGACGGGGCCTGTCTCGACCTCAACGGGCGGGATCGGAGTCGC
>JANYDZ010000620.1 GCA_025363375.1 Hyphomicrobiales bacterium | reverse complement strand
CGACACCAAGACGGTGACGACGACGGGCTCGACAATAGGGGCCTACGGCACGCTGACGCTGAACGCCGACGGCACGTACACCTATGTCGTCGACAATGCGAACCCCGTGGTGAACGCGCTGCGTCTGCCGACGGATATTCTGACCGAGACGTTCAACTACACGATGAAGGACGCGGCGGGGGCGGCCTCGTCCTCGACGCTGACCATCAATATCCAGGGCGCCAACGACGCGCCGATCGCCTTCGCGGATACGGGGACGGTCACCGAATCCGGCGTCAATCCCGGCAATACACCCTTTGCGGGCATCCCTGTTGCGACGGGCAATCTGCTGACCAACGACACCGACGTTGACGCCGGCGACACGAAGACGGTGACGACGGCCGCGACCATCCCGGGAATCTACGGCACCGTTGTGATCGCCGCCGATGGAACCTGGACCTACACGCTGGACAACACCGATCCCGACACCAACGCTCTCGCGCAGGGCGCAATTGCGACCGAGACGTTCAACTACACGATGAAGGACGCCAACGGGGCGACGAGTACCTCGACCTTGACGATCACCCTAACCGGGGCGAACGACGCCGCCATCATCACGACAACAGGCGCGGATGACAGGGTGGTGACTGAAGCCGCCTACCGCTCGCCCGACCAGACGCAGATTCCGGGCGATCCCTTCGCATCCGGAACGCTTGTGGTCAGCGATGTCGACACCGGCCAGGGCTTCTTCGTGGCCGCCTTGCCGGCGGCGCTGGCGGGAGCCTATGGGCAATTCACCTTCAACGCGGCAACGGGCGCGTGGACCTATACGCTCGATCAGACGAAGGCGGATCCGCTGGTCGGCGGGCAGGTCGTGACCGACACTCTGGTTGTCTCGTCCGTCGACGGGACAAGCTACAATCTGAACGTCACGATCAACGGCGCCAACGACGCGCCGCGCGACCTCGTGTTCGCGGTTGGGTCGGGCGCCGCGCTCGGCGCTACAAATGTTTTGAACCCGGGGTTTACGCTTGGGACTTTTGCGGCCGTCGATGTGGACGCCTCGGCGTTCACATATTCTCTGCTTTCGGGCACCGGGAATTTCGCGCTCAGTCCGACAACCGGGACGGCGACAACGCTCAGCGTGGGAGCCAGCGGGCTCGTGATCAACCACGCCTATGTGTTCACCGTCTCGGCGATCGATATTCCCGGCGGCCTCCAGTATGTCGAAACGTTCAGGGTTCTGACCGGCGCGGACACCAACAACCTGTCTTTCGTGACGGGAGCTGGATCGGATATCGTATTCGGGTTCGGCGGGGCCGACGTATTGTCCGGCGGCGCAGGCGATGACGATCTTGTCTCGGGGCTCGGCGACGACAGCCTGGACGGCGGTCTCGGCAACGATGTGCTGATCGGCAATGGCGGCGCCGATACAATGACGGGCGGCGCCGGCGCCGACAGGTTCGTTTACAACGCCACGACGGACAGCACGCCCGTGAGCTTCGATCTGATTACCGACTTTGTCCACGGGACCGACGTCATCGATCTCTCGGCAATCGATGCGAATACGACGCTGGGCCTCGATCAAGCCTTCATCTTTGGCGGCCTTAACGCCGGCACGCTCGCCAACAGCTTGACGTGGTCGGAAAACGGGATCGATACGATTGTGCGCGCCGACGTGAACGGCGACACCATCGCCGATTTCACAATCAAACTCTCCGGCGTCAATCTTGGACTGACCGCGAGCGACTTCGTTCTGTAGGCCGCGCCAGTCGCGCAAATCGACGATGACAAAATCCCGCGATGAATGGTTCATCGCGGGATTTTTGCGTTCTTCAGGGGCGTATACGCGTCAAAACTGGTTCAGGATGGATCCCACGATATTGCACTGCATCGAACGAAGGCGTTCGGTGATCGCGGATACATCCTTGTATGTGGCGCGGTTTTTTCTGGCCACGAGCACGGCCGCGCCGACGCGCGCGGCGACCACGTAGGCGTCGGCAAAATCCATCGCGCTGGGCGTGTCGTAAATGACAATGCCGAAATCGCGGTTAAAATTCGCCGTCAAGGCCAGAAACTCCTCCGAACACAAAAGCTCCTGCGGGTTTGGAGGCAGCGATCCCGCGGTTATGATGGAAAGGCCCGGCAGGGTGTCATAGATGATGGGGGGCTGCTCCAGGCTGCGCAGACGCACGGCTTCGGACAAACCGGGTTGGTCGGGGGGCGCGCCGAACATTTCGGCGATGCGGGGATCGCGCAGATTCGCATCGACAAGCAGCGTCGCCACCGACATCTGGGCGAAGGCGACCGCCAGGTTTCCCGCGAAATACGAACTGCCCATCCCGGAGCGGGCGCCGATCACCACGAAAGACCGTGTTCCCTTCGAAACGGCCGCCGAAACAAGGGAAGTTCGGATTGACCGCACCTGTTCAGCGCCCTTCCCGAACGGTTCGTGCCCGACGACAAGTTCGCGGGAAAAACGGGCGCTGCCATTGCCTTGATGAATGATCGGATAAGAATATTGCTTTGACAGGGCCGACATCAGGAATTCGCGGCTGACGACGCGAATGGCGATCGCGGCGTCCAGGAAACTGGAGTTTTGACGCTTTTGCTGTTCGCGGACGCGGTCGATCTGGCGGTCGGTGAGGCCGGCAATCCGGATCAGCTCCTGCTCGACGGCGCTCGAGACGTTGTTCTGCGAGGGCTGCTCAACCAGGTCTTGCGGCTGGACAAGTTGGGGTTGGGCCATTGCAGGGATTTTCCGCTTTCACGAGTTTATGTAGAAGAGAGCTGTTTGTCGGAATTATGTTGCGGCGCGCTTGTGTCGCGCAACAACAGTTCCGGGTTCCCCATGTCTTGCGTCAATCAGAGCCCGGCCAATCGCGAATATCCCGATTGGCGCGAGCCGCGTTCCGATTTTGCCGTCGTAGTGTAAATATATGGTTCTTTTCTTGTCCGCGACGCACAGGCGCTCATGGCTTGCTCTTGGCATATGACGAAGGTTTCAGACGCCTGTCGATTTTGACGGCGCAACCAAAGAAGGCCCTGACCTGAATAGCCGCGTTGTCATGTAAGCCAACGATATCAACAGGCCATCAAGCAGGAAGAACAGCAACAAGGCGACGCCAAACAAGGCGAAACCCGTGAGGTCGTGGTAGATTCCCTCGATGGAATCGGGGCCAAAATAATAGGCCATCAAAACCAGAGCCATGACGCGCGTAAAATTGGCGATCACCGTAATCGGCAGAATGGACGCCAGAAGCACGATCAGCCGCAATGCCGAACCACGCACAAAGGCATAAACATAGATGACGCCGATCGCCGAAAGCGCGAAGATGGAGTTCATGCCGGCGCAGGCGTCCTTGACCATCAACTGGTAAGGCCCGATCATAATCATGACGCCGTTCTGGGCGACGGGATAGCGCATGAGATACAGCAGTTGCGCCGCCCAGTCGGAAACTTTTGCTTTCAACGGCACGGTGAACGCGTCCATCAGCCAGCCGGGCGGCGGTATTGAAAACACCAGGAAAGCGATGGGGAACGCCAGTATTTTCAGGACGTTCCATCCCGCGACCAGAAGGATACAGCCACAGATCACAGGAATTTGAGACGCCGCCTCAAGCATCAGGATGTCCTGCGGGCGGGTCACAATCATCAAGGCGAGTCCGCCGAGCAGCAGCAACCAGCCCATGACGGGGGCTGGAGTCCAGCGCGCCGCGGCAATGCGATGCCGGCTCTGCCAGGCAAGCCAGGCGGACGCCGCGATGATGAGCGGGCCGTGGCCGTCCTGTTCGGATCGCCATGGTCCATCGATCAACCGCAAATACATCGGGGCGAAGGCCAGCACGTAAGCCGCCGCGAGAGCGAGAACGAACAGCAGATCGGGCCGTGCGAAAAAGGCCGTCCTGACCTGACCAACTGTCGCCTGTTGGGTATTGCCCGCCATATCGGTTTGATCCCAAGGATTCCAGCGCCGCTTCATTTTCGATCTATTCATTTGTAATAGAATTCAACTGTGACGTCCAGAGTGATTCCATGCCTTATGCCGCTGGTGCTTAATACCTATTCCGCCGAAAAATGGGACCGCGGCAAACGAAGCCGCGAAGGTTGACGGAAGGTTTGAAAATAACGGCAACACGATTCTGCGCCCATTTCATGGCAATCGCCGAATGGGCCGCTTTTTTCCATTGGCGAAATTCGCAACGTCGGCGCCTATGATAACGCTTGCATATTGCCAAGTTTCGGATAAAAATATTACGAAGACGCAGATAGAGCAACGCCATGACCTCGAAAATTAATCTGAATATTCGCTTTTTTTCGCGTGTCTGGCCTCGACCGGGACGGTCAAACCTGTCTGTCCTGAGTCCCGGACTCATTTCAATGGCGTTCCTCGCCGGCGTGTCGGTTGCCGGCGGCGTTGACCTCTTGATCGCGCGCCATCTGGATTTGCCAGCCCCATTCACAGTGGTGCTTTTTGTCGTTGTCGCCAGCGTTATCCGACTTGGCCTGTGTCCGATCTGGCTGCGAGGCATCGACGCATGGGTGGCCAAATGGCTGTTGTTCACCGAATTGGTCGTGTTTGACAGGCGGGCTGTCGTCGTCCGCGAAAGGATTGTTCCGGGCATGGCCGAAGCCAGGCGCATGCAGCGCAATGGCGTTCAAGCTTGACCTTAAGGCGAGCGTCGGCTAGATTTTGCGAAGATATCGGACGTATGATCAGCGCGGATATTTTTATATTTGCGAGTAAAATTTGAGGGATTGATATGAAAAACATTGGTTTTGTGGTTGGCTTGTCAAGCGCGCTTCTGGCTTCGGGAGCCGCGCCCTCCCGCGCGGCTGTGACCCTGCTGAACGGGAGCTTTGAAAATGGCCCGGGCGGCATCGGGAATTTCGCCACATATACCGCGGGCAACACGTCGATCGTCGGCTGGACGATCAATTCCGGCAGTATTGATTATATTGAAAGCTACTGGACGGCGCAAAATGGATTGCGCAGTCTTGATATGAACGGGCTGGTCGCCGGCGGCATCAGCCAGACCATTACCGGATTGACCAACGGGGCAAAATACAACGTCAGATTCTATATATCCGGCAATCCGGACAATGGTCCGGTCATCAAGACACTGCGCGCGTTCACCTCGGGCGCAAGCCTGAACGCAAGTTTCGATATTTCCAATCCCGGCAACTCTCACGCCAATATGGGCTGGGTTCAGAAGTCGTTTGTCTTCACAGCGAGTGGACCCACGGAACTCCTCAGCTTTGTCAGCACGGTGACCGGGGGCAGCTCAAACCCGGACTATCCCGCCGCGTTTGGCCCCGCGCTTGACAATGTCAGCGTCTCCGCTGTTCCCGAGACATCGACGTGGATCATGATGCTGCTCGGCTTCGCCGGTCTGGGATTTGCCGGTTACCGCCGCGACAGAATCGCCTATCGCGGCGGT
>JANYDZ010000586.1 GCA_025363375.1 Hyphomicrobiales bacterium | reverse complement strand
CCTCGTCGTCGACGGCTTGATCTGTGATTGATCCGGAATCGCCGAGTTCTTCTTGCGGCGGCAATTCATTCCAGTCGAGTTGCTCCTCGATCGACCACGCTCTTGCAACGACGCGCCAGTTGTCGATGGAGCCGGTAGGGCAGGGTGAAATGCAATCGAGGCAGAAATCGCACCTCGACGCGTCGACGACGTAATTGTTGTCGTCGTGCGAGATGGCGCCAACCGGGCAGGTCGCCTCGCACGTGTTGCAACGGATGCAGATCTCGGGGTCGATGAGATGCTGCTTTTCCAAACCGCTTGCGGCCATATTGTCCGACATGAGCGTTCCCCGCGACATTGCTTCGTATAGATCACGCCCGGTGAATATGCACATATTCGAAGTCGCCGGGCTTCCCGTCGACGCCGATTTTCGGCGCGGCGATCCAGTTCGCGTATTTGCCGCGCTCCCAGCATGGCCGCATCAGGCTGGCGATGAAAGCGCCGTCGTCCGACGAGGGGATCCACCTGTCCTTGTTCTTCGCCCACTCGGCCTCGCTCAGCACGTTGCCGTCGGGCGAGGCCCTGACGTTTTTGAATTCCCCGATGTGACGGTGAAATGCGACCGACGGCAAGGTCAGTTGGAAGTTGACGCCATGTTTTTCAATGACCTTGTTCCAGCGGTTCACGCCGCCCTGGCAATCCTTCACGTAATCGTCGCGCAAGCGCATGTTGAGCGCCGTCAGCGCCGGCTCTTCAATCATTCTGATCCGACCATCGACGAACTTGAGCACGGGATAGGTCGCGTTCGCAAGAATGTGATCGTCGTCGATCTTTGTTTCCATGAAACGGCCCTTGAGGCCGGCGGTGTAGAAATTCGCGGCGTTGGTCGAGACTTCCGAACCAAACAGGTCCAGCGACAGTGAGAAATGCAGATTGGCCTTCCTCTGGATCGTCGGCAGATCGATCACGCCGAGCGCGCGCACGCGGGCGGTGTCGTAGGGGTCGTCGACGCCGGCTGCCTTCATCGCCTCGCAGGTGCGTTCGACGACGCGCATGACGCCGCTTTCGCCGACAAACATATGATGCGCTTCTTCGGTCAACATGAATCGGCAGGTGCGCGACATCGGATCGAAGCCCGATTGCGCCAGGCTCTCAAGCTGCATCTTGCCGTCGCGGTCGGTGAAGAAGGTGAACATGAACAGCGACAGCCAGTCGGGCGTCGCCTCGTTGAAGGCGCCGAGCATGCGCGGCTTGTCGATGTCGCCCGATCGGCGTTGCAGGAGGCCGTTTGCTTCTTCGCGGCCGTCGCGGCCAAAATATTTGTGCAGCAAATAGACCATCGCCCAGAGATGACGGCCTTCTTCGACGTTGATCTGGAAGAGATTGCGCATGTCGTAGAGCGAGGGCGCGGTCGCGCCGAGATGGCGCTGTTGTTCGACGGAGGCGGGCTCCGTGTCGCCCTGAATGACCACGAGACGGCGCAGGCTGGCGCGATGCTCGCCCGGCACGTCCTGCCAGGCTTTTTCGCCCTTGCTCGCGCCAAAGTTCACCAGGCGGTTTTCATCCTTCGGCGCCAGCAAAACGCCCCACCGGTAGTCCGGCATTTTTACGTAGCCGAATTGCGCCCAGCCCTTGGGGTCGATGGAGACGGCGGTGCGCAGATAAACGTCGGAGGTCTGGAAGCCTTCGGGGCCCATGGCTTTCCACCAATCGATATAACCTGGATGCCATTGCTCGAGCGCCTTCAAGACGCGGGCGTCGTTCACGAGGCCGACGTTGTTGGGGATCATGGTCGAATAATCGACCGCGCCTTCGACATGCGCGGCGGACGAATGGCTCATCGTGTTGCTCCTGATTCTTGTTGAGGCGCGCATTGCTCGCGCGAACAAAATTCCGCTGGGTTGGAAACGGCGCTTGGGTTCAAACGCGCTTGTGATCGAAATCGGCCTTGAAGCCCGTGCCGTAGCGCTTCAACGCGCCATCGGCTCCAACCGCGTTGGGCCGCTGGAAAATCCAGTTCTGCCACGCCGTGAGTCGCCCGAAGATTTTTGTTTCCATCGTTTCCGGGCCGGCAAAGCGCAGATTGGCCTCAAGGCCCGTCAGGCAGTCGGGGGAATAGGACGCGCGCTCCTCCAGGAAGATGCGCACTTCGTCGTCCCAGTCCACTTCATCGAAGCTTTCCGTGACAAGACCCATGGTGTCGCAATCGCTTGCGTCGATAGCCGCGCCGACGGACGCCCGCGCTTTGACGAGGCTTTCGGGCTCGCCCAGGAAGCGCGTCTGCAACCGCGTCAAGCCGTTCGACATCGGATAACGGCCGAAACTCAACGGCGAAAGACTGATCATGGCCTCCGGTCCCCCGTCGCCTTTCGCGCCGCCGGCGAACATGTAGGAACGATCGCAGGCGAACGCGATTTCCGCCAATGTGCCGGCGAAACACGAGCCAGGTTCGATCAGCGCGACGAGGGAGCGTGATGTCGCGTCAATGCGTTTCAGCACGCGTTTCCAATAGTTCAGAATTTCCCGCGCGAGCCAGTTGTTCTGGTTGGCCTCGAGCAGCGCGTCATAGGCCAGAACCCGCGCGGGATCGCCTTGCGTTTTGAACACCCAGACGCCGATTTCAAGCTCGTTCAACCGCAGATGCAGGATCGCGTCGTCGAGTTCGCGCGCGAGGCGCAGCGGGTGGAAATCCGCGCCTTGCGCGTGGATCGCTTCGGCATTCGCCGGCGGCGGCGCGCCCGGTCCCTGAACAATGATCGTGGCGCGCCGGTTTGCGCGGTCGATTTTTACGTTGAGGGTGGAATAGGCAAGGGTGTCCGCGCCGATTTCGCGCTTGAT
>JANYDZ010000574.1 GCA_025363375.1 Hyphomicrobiales bacterium | reverse complement strand
CTCGATTCACCTGCCGGGTGCGTCATCAGGAAGCCCTCCATGTGCGAAGAAGTCCCTGCAAAATATAGCTGAATCGCGCATCCGACGCATTAAATTATTGCGTCATCCGGCGAATGTGGGTTTAACTTGTCATCACAGGATATATTGATGCAGGACAGTTTCCAGTCCGGCTGGAACAGCGCCCGCCGCTATTGCCCGAACGCATCGCCTGCCATTATCGTGCGGTCCACAAACACCCCGCGCATCCCGGAGCCCGCATGTTCGCCCAGATCAACCACATGGCCATGAACAGCCCGAACTGGCCGATGATGGCCAAATTCTACGAGGCGATGTTCGGCTTCAAGCCGCCGTCAAAATACAACCGACCCGCCAACGGCATTTCCGTCGGCGACGGCTACGCGGGACTCAACATCAATCCGCTGCGCGATGGATATGTCGGCGGGCTCGATCATTTTGGCATGGTGGTGGAAAACGTCGAGACGGTGATTGAACGCGCGCGGAAAAAATTTCCGCAAGCCAGCATCGTCAAGCGCCCCTCGACGCGGCCCTTCGCGCAATATTCCGCCCATGATCCCGACGGCAACGTGTTCGATCTCGCGCAGCGCGACTTCAAACTCGACGCCATCTACGCCGAACAGGCCGGCAAGGGCGCCGAAGGCAAAGTCCCGGCGCAGGACCGCTATCTCAACAAATTCGCCATCCGCACGCCCAACGCGGAAAAATGCGCTGATTTTTACGCCGAAGTGTTTGAATTGCAGTATTCCAACAAACAGGGCGAGGAGCGGGGCTGGCATCTGACCGACGGACGCGTGACGCTGTCGATTCTGCCCTGGTCGATCCCGATTTTCGAGGGCATGTCGATCAAGCGTCCGGGCCCCGACCATATCGGCGTCAAGGTCGAGAACCTGGACATCTTCGCCGCGCACCTGAAAGCGGTCGGCGGCTCCAACCCCTATGTGGCGGCGATGCCGCTCGGCGGCAGCCCCGAGAGCGACGTGCGCAAGGAATTGTTCCGGCGCTCCGCCACAGGCAAAATGCAGATCGCCGATCCCGGCGCCGTCTGGATCGACATTACCGACGAATAGACCCGGACCGAACGCGGCTGCAAAGCGGGCGGCGGTCCCGCCGTTGCGATTTGTTAACCAGACATATTCGCGAATTCGTAACCTTACCTGTTTCTGTCTTAATTCTTTAAAACGCGATCCTAATATTCACCTAACCATTATTCATGACTTTGCTATTCTAATTTGTCTTTCACGATATGATCGCTGCATTGGATCGGCGGCGGCCCCGGGGAGCGGGGGCGTAGTGGCAAGGGAGCTTCCACATCGCCGGTCCCTGGAGCGAGTAGCGATGCGTGAACACTGGTTTGTGCCCTTCGTGGCCATGGGCTTTGGCATCGTCGCCCTGAGCGGGGCGAGGGCTGCGGGACAGGGCCCCGAGGTGATCCCCGGCGTCGGCCCCGAAGTCTATGCCGCGCCGGCGCCTGCGCGGCCGCCGCAACCTCAGCGCGTGGCGGCCAGCGCCTATGGCGGCGGCTTCCTTGAACTGCTGGTGACCGGCCGCGATCCTACGCCCTCGACCCGCGCGCAGGCCGCTCCGCCCGCGCGTTATGCGCCCGCGCAGACGCCGACGCGGCTGGAGCCGGCCCCCGCCATGGCGCCGCAATATCCCCAGCCGCAGCGCGCCGCCTACACGCCGCGCTCAGCCGAACCCGCGGCGCCGGTTCAGCGCGCCATCGCGGCGGAGTTTCATCGGCAGGAAGTTGACTACAACGGCCCGCACGGCGCCGGAACCATTGTCGTCGATACGCCGCGCCGCCACCTTTATCTGGTGCAGGGCAATGGCCGCGCCATTCGCTACGGCATTGGCGTTGGAAGGCCCGGCTTTGAATGGGCGGGCGTGAAAAGCATCACCCGCAAGGCCGAATGGCCGGGCTGGACGCCGCCGCCGGAAATGCTGTTGCGGCGCCCCGAATTGCCGCGCCACATGGAAGGCGGGCCGGACAATCCGCTGGGCGCCCGCGCCATGTATCTGGGCTCCTCTCTCTACCGTATTCACGGCACCAACGAGCCGCACACCATCGGACACAACGTGTCGTCGGGTTGTATCCGCATGATGAACGAGGATGTGAGCGACCTTTACGAGCGGGTGCAGGTCGGCACGAAGGTCATAGTTATGTGAGGAATACCCCGGTCCGGGGGGATCACAGGACCGGGGCTGCTCGACAGAGCGGACAGGAGGAAGCCGCCTCGCGGAAATCGCGGGGCGGCTTCTTCGTCTTCAGACGTCGGTTGAATCGTCGCTGTAGCTGGAGGACGAATCATCGCCGTAACCGGAGCTTGAATCGTCGTAACTGGCCTGCTGCGCGCCGGGCAGGCCATCGTCGATACGGCTCTGATCGCTCAGGGCGGCCTGCGCGGGACTATCGTGTCGATCAAGGAGCGAATCGCCGCCGGACGCCTGGCTGGCCCCGCCGCCGAAGCCGCCGGAATTGTGATGTCCGCCGAACATGCCGCTGAGGGAATTGGCCAGCATCATGCCGCCGGCGACGCCAACGGCCGCGCCAGCCGCGGTTTTCAGAAAGCTGCCGCCCGCCGCCGGCGCCGCCTGCGGCTGCTGCCAGGGGGCGGGTTGCTGGGCTTGCGGCGCATATCCGGGCGCGCCGCCAGGCAGGGGTTGCTGCGGCGCGGACACGCGGCTCCAGGGCGAGGGCGCGGCTTGCGGGGTGGGCGCGGCGCCGCCGAAGATGGATTTGCCGATGCCGCCCAGGAAAGAACCCGAACTTGCCGGCGCAGGCGCGGCGGCCTCAAGCTGGCGCACGCGAGCCTCGAGCTCCTCGATTCTGGCGCTGGCGGCGTTGAGCGTCTGCTCCTGCACAATGACGGTCTGCGCCATGACATAGGGGGCGTAGGGCTGGGCGCGGACGGCGTCGGCGATAAAGGCCTCGGCGTCGCGGTCGCGCGGCTGGCCCGCCACGCCGCGCACGCGGTCAAACAGGCCCGACAGCATCTGGCGTTCTTCGGGGGTCATTCAATTTCTCCCTTTTGCGCGGGCAACCCGCGACGCCTATATGGGACGTCTCGACAAAAGAACCAAGACGGGCTTGACAGAATTTCCGCAAGCCCGGTCTGCCCGACGAAAAACGGCCCCGCGAAGCAGGGCCGTTCAAGCGGGTCATAAACGCGGGAGGAAGCGCCGTCCGCGTCGGGGACTTCAAGACTACTTCTTGAGGTCCTTGGAATAGGTGAAGTCGATGGCGATGCTCGCCATGATGCGCTGACCACACCAGCCGGAGCGGCCGGAGGCGGCAAAGCCGATGCGATTGCCCGACGGGTCGGAGGTCGCGATATAGCAGCTGGCCTTGCTGAGATCCGAACCATGGTAACGCAGATCGGCGGTGAGGTTCTTCCAGGCATAGGACACGCCGAGATTCCAGGTCGTGTAGTCAGGATATTTGAACTGCGCGGGGCCGGCGTTGAAGATTGTTCCCGCCTTCAGGCTGCCGAGGAACTGGCGGCCCAATTCGCCCGAGACCGAGAAGCCGGTCTCGCCAAAAGTATATTTGGCGGTGGCTGAGATATAGGTCGACGTGAACTTGTAATTGTTCCAGTTCGGCGACCAGAAGACGTTGGCGCCGACATTGAGCGAATCGGTCACATTGAAGGACGGCTTGATATACAGTTCGAGGAAGCTCGGGTCCCTGGCCGTGGTCGCGCAGAAGCCCGGTCCGGCGCAGGTTGCCGCCGTGAAGCCAACGGGGTTCAGAACGGTCGCGGCGCCGCTGGTCCAGTACTGACGCTGGTTGTCCGGATACAGATAATAGATGCCGCCCACGTCAACGGTGAACTTGCCAAATGTCTGACGGACGCCGCCGTACAGATCGACTTCCGCAGTCGGCTTCGACGGCAACTGCACAGTCCAGGGCTGCACGCCGAGATAGAGCTGGGTGTCGCCAATATTGTATCGCGGCTCGAAATAGACCGTCCCGCTCATCTTGCGGTCGGACTGGGTGATGCCGCGATTGATATAATCGGTCATCAGCTTGGCGCCGAATGCCAGATCGAAGCCATCGGCGGACACCGCAACGACAGGCGCGACCGCCGCCTTCTTGTTGGGGAGGTCAGCGGAATAAGCCGATCCGGAAAGCGCGGTTGCCGTGATCATGCTCAGTAACAGGCGTTTCATCTTCAGCTCCAGAGGCCCACTGTAAAATTATGCCTGAAGAATGCTGGTTTCCGGGCTTTTAAACAAGATTTTGATTTGTGCATCTGCCTAATTTTGGGGCAATGCCAATGGTTCTCGCGAACTAGTCGAAATGTGTGATATTGTTGTCACAAACACGTCGGCGGATGAGGCGGGAAAGCTCTTTACTTGCCGCCCCGGCGCTGTGGCCCGGCACGTTTGGAGCGCGGGCGGCGCAGCGGCGGCAACAGCGCTCGAGCGACGGCGCGCCCCGGGCCGCTGTTCTCGGGCGGATCCGGCGGCGATTGATTCGGCGCGGCTTCATCAGGCTTGGCATCAGGCTTGGGTTGTTTTGGCGCCTTGCGCAAACCGGGGCGCGGAATCCGCGGCAGGCGGGGCCGCTGTTGCGGCGGCGCCAGCGTGATGGCCGGCGCGCGCTGTCCCGCCGGGCGTTTATTTTTTTGCGCGGCCTTGCCCGCCTTTTTTGCGACAGGTTTTTTCGCCGCGCGTTTGGCGGACGGTTTTTTGCCCGCGGCCTTTTTCTTCGCGGGCTTCTTCCCGCGTCCCGCCCCGGTCGCCTTTTTCGCCATACCCGATCTCCGCCCGGATCACGGCGCGCAGATGATCACGGGTCACGCCTGAAATCCAGCCCCTTTCAGTTCCACCGGCAACGGCCCGCCGGAAACCCAGTCGAGCAATTCCACGGTGTGCACGATCGGAATATCCGTCGCCTTGCCGATCTGCGTGATGCAGCCGATGTT
>JANYDZ010000571.1 GCA_025363375.1 Hyphomicrobiales bacterium | reverse complement strand
ACTCCTACATGACCGGCGCGGACATCCGCGTGAACGGCGGGGCCAACCTTTTTTGAGGACATGCTCATGAACGTGATCGTCACAGGCGGGGCCAGCGGCATCGGCGAAGGCGCGGCGCGCCGCCTCGCCAGGCGCATGCATGTGGTCATCGCCGACCGAAACTTTGCGGGCGCCAAAAAACTGGCGGACGAACTCAACGGCGCGGGCCACAAGGCCAGCGCCGTCGAGGTCGATGTGTCGAGCAAGGCTTCGGTGACCGGCATGGTCGACTGGGCGCAAAAAAATGTCGGCGATATTCACGCGCTATTCGCGAACGCCGGGTTCAATCGCCGCGCGCCCATCGAGCAGATCACGGTCGAGGACTGGGACGCGATGATGAACACGCATGTGAAGGGCGTGTTCCTGTGTAATCAGGCGGTGCTGCCGGGCATGCTCGCGCGGGGAAAGGGGGCTATCGTGAACACCTCGTCCGATTTTGCCGTCATGGGCGTCGCCAATCTCGCGACCTATTGCGCGGCGAAGGCGGCCATCTATTCGCTGACGAAATCCATCGCGCAGGAATTTACGCCGCGCGGCGTTCGCGTGAACGCGATCGGCCCGGGCCCGATCGACACGCCGATCCTGCGGCAGGGGCGTTCGGACGAAGTGTTTGCCGAACACGCCAGGCGCCTGACACGCCTCGTGCCGCTCGGGCGTCTTGGCACAGCGGATGAAGTCGCCGTGACCGTCGATTTTTTGCTGAGCGAAAAATCGTCGTTCATTTCGGGGCAGTTGATTCATCCCAATGGCGGGCAGTTGATGTGGTGAGACGGCGCAGGGCTTCCGGCAAAGCCGCCGGCGGGGCTGAAAAAGCGAAACTTCAGGCCGCGCCGGCTTCCTCGCCCTCGCCGCGCCGCCTGCGGCCGCGTTCGCCGAACGAGCGCTTTGGGTCGAAGGCCGCGCGCGCCAGCGAGCGCAACGGCGACGTGAGACGATGCAGATCCTCGACGCGCGCGACGATCTGGCCGCCGCGGGTCAGTTCCTTGTCAAGCGCCGCCATCGTGGGCGCGAGACCCGGATCGCTGTCCTTGAGCCATATGTTGAGAATGCGCAACCAAGCCAGCGCGAGCCCCTGCAGCTTTACCGCGCCTACAGACCCCTCCGCAGGGATTCCCGCGGCCTCCAACATGAAACGCATGGAATTCAAGGCGACGCGATTGAGCGCGACCGCCTCCAGCGGTTCGCGGCGGGCCCATTCGAGCACGCCGTCGAGGCCGGCGCGATAGGGCGTCATAGCGTCAAGACGGCGCATCAGCACATCGAGCAGTCGCTCCTTGGCGGGTTCGCCGATGAGGTCGTCGGAGCCGCCATCGAGCACAATTTTGTCGATGCGGCGCGAAAAACCACCGAGAACGGCGCCCTTGGAGGGGAAGCAATCGCGAAATTCCGACAGGCTCACGCCGGCGCGTTCGGCGATCGCTGCGATGGTGATATCCTCGAAGGCGCGCTCGCCGGCCAAGGCCATCAGCGCGTCAATGACACGGTCTCGCGGGCTCGCGGCTTGATCGGGGCTTGCCATGGCTGTCTCCATCCTGCCCGAACAATGTAGGCGCATCCAACCCCGCCACCAAGGCCCGTCAACGGGAAAGGTCGGCGGCGCGCTGTTTCGCCGCGGCGATGTCGCGCGCCATCAGCGGCGCAAGTCCGTCCGACGCCGTCAGAACATCCAGCGCGGCGGCGGTTGTGCCGCCGGGCGATGTCACATTCTTGCGCAGTTGCGAGGCGGGCGTCGCGGCGTCGCGATAGAGCAACTCGCCCGAACCCTCCACCGTCGCGCGGGCGAGGCGAAGCGCGATGTCCGGCGGCAGTCCGGCAGCCGCTCCAGCCTCCGCCAGGCACTCAACGAGATAAAACACATAGGCGGGTCCAGACCCTGATACGGCGGTCACAGCGTCAATCAGGCCCTCGTCCGCCAACCATTCGACGGCGCCGATTGCGCGCAGCAGCGCGTCCGCCGCCGCGCGTTGGCCCGGCGTTACGCCGGGTCCCGCCGCGACGCCGGTGATGCCGCGCCCGACTGCGGCGGGGGTGTTGGGCATGGCCCGCACGATGGACTGTGCGCCCGGCAGGCGGGCGGTGATGTCGGCGATGGTCTTGCCTGCCATGATCGACAGGACAAGTGTGCCGGGACCGACGAGGGGCGCGAGGGCCGGGGCAGCCTCTCCGAGGCTTTGCGGCTTGATCGCAAGGACCAGAATTTCGGGATGGGCGCAGGAAGCCGCAGGCGGATTGAGGCGCATGCCCCGCTCCGCACAGAGACTTTTCATATCCTCGCCCGCCCAGGGGTCGAGCACGCAGATTGCGCCTGGCTCAACGCCGAGCGCCAGCCAGCCACGCAACATGGCGCCGCCCATCTTGCCGGCGCCGACCAGAACCAGGGACTTTGGCAAATTCGCCACGCTTCACGCTTCTCCAGCGGTTTCGAACAGAGCCGTATCCAGCGCCTCGCGGGCGGTGCGCCCCGCCCAGAGCACGAACTGAACGGACTGATAATAGCGCTCACAGGCGGCGATCGCAGCTTGAATCACCGCCTCGCATTGCGGCTGACTCGCGCGCATGCCGCCCGGCAGCAAAATGGCATGGCGGAAGATTATGACGCTTTCCTGCTCCCACAGGCCGAAATGACCGATCCAGAGCTGCTCGTTGATGAGCGCGATCAGGCTTTGCACCTCGGCGCGCCGCCGCTCTGGAACCTTCACATCGAAAGCGCAACCAATATGCATCGCCTCGATGCCGGCAAGCCAGGTGAAGGCGATGTGATAATCGCTCCAGCCGCCGCTGACCGATATGCTGATCTCGTCGTCCTGCTCGCGCTCAAAAGACCAGCCATGGCCCGCCGCCAATTGCTCCACCACGTCGACGGGATGCGACGGGTGGCGGGACTCGGTCTGTGGAAGCGGCATTAGTTCTAGCCTCGGGTGTATCTGATCAACTCGGCGGACTACGCGACGCAGACGGGCAATGAAACGCGGTCCGACAGCCAAAGACGCGAAACGCGCTGCGCGAACGAATCAAATCACCGACGGACTATACGTCGGCTTGCCGCGTGGTCCATGGGGAGCACCGTCACGGATTCGCGCCGCCCTCGCAATGCCGCAACCGCGCATGTCCACAGGGATGGCGCGTGAGCCGCGTATTGCGCAGAGATTGCTTCGAGGCCCGCGAATGATCGCGTATTGTCGCCCGCGCCGTGAAATCAATGGCGCCGCTTGAAGGAAAGATTTGATTCGCATGCCTGTCTCCGCCGACTATTGTCCCGAGAAACGACACGCCCGGCTCGGCGGCGAATTCTTTGACGTCGTCGCGGCCGCGCAATTTCCGCGTCATATCTTGCGTTACCGCAACCAGCGTTGGGCCGCGCGGGTCGGTCTCGCCGATCTGACGGACGCGGAGTGGATCGCGCATTTTGGCCGGTTCGAAGCCTTGCCGGGTTGTTTCGAGGCGCCGCTGGCGCTGCGCTATCATGGGCATCAGTTTCGTCACTACAATCATGAGCTTGGCGACGGGCGCGGCTTCCTCTTCGCCCAATTGCGCGACGTGCGGGACAATCGCTTGCTCGATCTGGGCACCAAAGGGTCGGGGCAAACGCCCTGGTCCAGGCGCGGCGACGGGCGCCTCACCCTGAAAGGCGGCGTGCGCGAAGCGCTCGCGACGGAAATGCTCGAAGCGCTCGGCGTCGAAACCTCGAAGAGCTTTTCGCTCATCGAAACCGGCGAAGCGCTGGCGCGCGGCGACGAGCCTTCGCCGACGCGTTCCTCCGTGCTGGTGCGCCTGTCGCATTCGCATATTCGCATCGGCACCTTTCAGCGCAAGGCCCATCTGCAGGATACGCAGGCCATCGCGCGGTTGCTCGAATACGCCATCGCCGAATACAAGCCGTGGATCGCCGAGGGGCCGATCGAGGCGCGCGCGGCGGCGTTCGTGGAGGACACGGCTGTCCGGGTGGCGCGCATGGGCGCGCAATGGATGGCGGCGGGCTTCGTGCATGGCGTGCTCAACACCGACAACATCAACATCACCGGCGAGAGCTTCGATTACGGTCCCTGGCGTTTCGCGCCGATTTACGATTCCATGTTCACCGCCGCCTATTTCGACGAGCAGGGACTCTACGCCTTTGGACGCCAGCCCGATTCTCTGGCGTGGAATTTGACGCGGCTCGCCGAATGCCTGCTGCCGCTGTCGTCGCAAGCGGCTTTGGAGAAGGCGCTCGGCGCTTTCGAACCGACGCTTCAACGCGAGTTCGCGCTGACCATCCTGCGCCGTCTGGGGCTCGCGTCCAGCGGGCCGAAAGAGGACGCGCAATTCGCCAAGGCGTTCCTTGAACTTCTCGTCGCGACCAAAGCCCCGTTCGAGCAAACATTTTTCGACTGGTATTGCGGCGCCATGAGCGAAGGCCGCGCGGCGTTGAGTCCGTCAGCGGAACATTACAAGACACCGGAGTGCGACGCGCTGCGGGCGCGGATGAGCGAACATGCAATTGTCGACGCGGCGCGTCTGCATCATCCCTATTTCCAACGGCGCGAGCCCTGCGCCATGCTGATCGACGAGGTCGAGGCGATCTGGGCGCCGATCGCGGGTCTGGACGACTGGTCCCTGTTCGAATCCAAGCTCGCGGACATCGCGCTGATGCGCGAGGCGTATATGTGAAAGGCATGAATTCCAGGCGATGGAATTTTATTTGTATTTTTACGACTGACGCTTAAACGCCGACCTTTTTGGCGCACAATCGCTAAATCTATGATGCCCAATCGCCAAGTCCATGAACCCCAATTGCCGGTTGGGCCAGAGACGGGCGTGTCCTTCGGCAACAGGATGACGGCGGCGCCGGTTTCGCGCTTGTGGGGGGCATGTGCGCGCACCCATTCATTGCGACCGCTCCAAAATCCGACAAAACTTCCCTCTTTGAGGGAAAGTAGATTAGAAATCCAAGAGGAGTCGAATACATGAAGAATCCCGACACAGAGCTTTGCTCAGCGCTCGTTGAGATAGGTGACGCATTCGAAGCCAACGAACTGGCATATTTGGCTGTTACCTCTAAAATTGAGCAGTCGTTTCGAGACCATCTCGCGTTTCTACTGCAAAAGAGGTACGCTGGAGACGGTTATTTCGTTGCACGGGAAT
>JANYDZ010000563.1 GCA_025363375.1 Hyphomicrobiales bacterium | reverse complement strand
TCGGGCCGCGCGGCATAGACGGCGGCGTGAATGAAACGTTCGAGATAGGGATTGCGATTGTCCTTCCGATCGACTTTTTCGCCTTTCAGATCGAACAGCATAAGGTCGTCGCGCTCGACGAGTTCGGGGCTGAGCGAACGCGAGAGGATGAACGTGTCGGGTTGTTCGGGATGCCGCAGGCTCACATGGCCGTAGGCGTCGACGGCGCCCAGACGCGCCAGCGCGCGGTTGGCGACGACAAGATCGATCTTGGCGATTTCGAATGCGGACATGCGCGGGTTCCCCTCATTTGTTGGCGTTGTCGTATACGGCTTTCAACCGCTCCACCACGGGGGTCGGCGTCGCGAAGGCCCGCGCGATGAAGCGCGTCACCTGATCGCTGGAGACGGGCCTGACGCTGATTTCGCGCCGCGCGGCCTCGGCGAGAAAGTCGGGATCGGCGAGGGTCGCCATGAAGGCGCGGCGCACGGCCTCGACGCGTTCGACGGGAACGCCGGGCCCCATCATATAGGGAAAGGTCATTTTCGACGAGGCCATTCCAAGCGTCAGCAGCGCACGGTCATCCTGGTCGCCGACGAGTTCGTAAGCGCCCGGCGTATCGGGCAAGGCGGCGAGCCGGACCTCGCCGGATTGCACGAGCACGCGTATGCGGTTTGCCTCCATGTGGTGTTTGTAGG
The DNA here is from genome assembly GCA_025363375.1 of Hyphomicrobiales bacterium. GTDB lineage: Bacteria > Pseudomonadota > Alphaproteobacteria > Rhizobiales > Beijerinckiaceae > Terripilifer. The sequence continues at coordinate 6,949 of JANYDZ010000563.1, read as the reverse complement.
TGTGCCGCAAAGTATCGAAAGGCATGCTGGCGTAGCCCTCGGCCTCGCCACGCTCGATGGCGAGCATGACGTCGGGCAGGCCGGCATAGCCCAGCACCGCGCGCATGCGGGTTTTGAAAACTTCGTTGTAGAGACCCACCATCAGCGTCGGCGTCGAGCCCGGCGCCAGCGCGCCGATCGGGGTTTCGCGCGAGCGCATGTCCTCGACGCGCTTGACGGGCGAGGTGTGCCAGACGAACAGGGTGTGCGGGGAATCCGCGGGCGTCGGCAGCCAATGGAATCTGCGCGAGTCGTATTTGACGCCGGATGCGTTCAGCAACGGCTGAAAAGGCACGTTGGACGAGGGCGCGCCGATGATTGTCCCGTCCTGCGGCGCTATGGCGTAGACATGGTTCGCCTGCTGGAGCGAGCCTGCGCCCGGCATATTCTGCATGACGATATTGGGCCGTCCAGGAATGTGTTTGCCGAGATGCGCGCCGATCAGGCGGGCGTAGAGATCGAAACTGCCGCCCGGCGGCAGTCCAACGACGATGGCGATCGTCTTGCCGCGATAGAAATCGGCGACGGGTTCTTGGGCGCGCGCGCCGGCGCCCACCGCCAGCAAAGCGGCTATCATTCCGGCTCCGCTTCGCATCGCCGCAAACACGCCGCATCCCCCGCGTGGATCGAGCCGGCATTTTGCCCGCAATTGACGGCGGCGCGCAACATTGCCCGTCGTCGGCGCGCGCGCTACCCTGCGCGGTCACAGGAGGCGACAATGACCTCGAACAACAACGCCGTGCGCGGGACAGGACCGGCGTCCTCCCAAACGCGGGGCGTGCATCACCTCGCGCTTTGCACCGACGACATCAAGACAACCACTGAATTTTACGTGCGGGTTCTCGGCATGCCCCTGGTGCACGCCATGAAAGTGCCGGCGGGGCTGGGCACGGGCCCGGCCAATCGCGGCAATCCGCCCTATGAAGAAGTGCGCCATTATTTCTTCGACATGGGGAACGACTCGACTTTGGCTTTCTTTGAAATTCCAAAGGGCAGGGAGCCGAAGGGCAATCGCAACGCGATCGGCTCCATGCAGCATTGCGCCTTCGTGGTGACGCCGCAGGTTTTCGCCGGCGTCGAGGCGCGCCTCAAACAGAATGGAATCCCCTATGTGGGACCGCTGCCGCAATTGCCGGGGCTCGACGGCATTTATTTTTTCGACCCCAACGGCATCCGTCTGGAGTTCGCTTGCCAGAATGCCGACGGCGACCATCCAGACGTGGTCGAAAATCTCGCGCAGACGAAGGCGGAAGCCGGCAAGGAACTGCGCACCTTGCCGGGGGTCGACGAGGACTGGCTGCGGGAAATGACGGCGGCGCTTTCGCTGTGAGCGGCCGCCTCGCGCGGCATTTCAAAAACCCTTCGCTCTGTTGCTTGCCCGGCGGCGGCGCTGCGCGACGGCGGCTTTGACAGCGGCTTGCGGGCGCAGCCAAGGCGAGGCGGCGGGGCTCGGCACGGTTTGGGCGGGCGCGGGAACGAATACGCCGTCCGACAGCCAGCTCGATTTGATTATGGAGCTGAAGCCGACGATCTGGGCGGGCATGGGCTCCTATGGCATTCAACTTGCCAATCTCGCGAACGTCGCGCGGCAGGTCTGGGGTTGAAGCCTTTTGACCGCGCCGCGAGCGCGCGCGTTCCGGTTACAGACGCGCCTCTTCGAAAGCGCGCACCCACATGCCGCAGATGCCGGAGCGCACGATATCGTCCATGGTGAATTCAATCACAGGCACCGGCAACTGCCGCGCGTCGATCATCTCTATGATCTTGCCCAGACCGGAGCATGAATCGAGATCGCACTGGCTTACGTCGCCGTTGATGACTGTGACGCAATCCTCGCCGACGCGCGTGAGGAAAGTCTTGATCTCCGCCGTCGTGGTGTTCTGCGCCTCATCCAGCAGCACGAAGGCTTTCTTGAATGTGCGCCCGCGCATGACCTCGAAGGGAACCATTTCGATATCGCCGTTTTTCAGCGCGATTTCGTAGGCGGCCGGACCGATGCGCTCCTTGATGGCCTCGACGACCGGCGTCGCCCAGGGCGCGAATTTTTCTTCGAGCGAACCGGGGAAAAATCCGAGGGAACGTCCGCAGGGAACATTGGGACGCGTCAGGATGATTTTGTTGATTTTACGCTGACGGTAGAGGTCCGCGGCATAGGCGGCGGCGATCCAGGTTTTGCCCGTGCCGGCGGGTCCGACAACGACGATTTGCGGACTTGAACGCAGCGCCGCCAGATATTGAGATTGCCTTGGGTTCAGCGCCTTGATGGGCGGCAGGGCGCGCTCCCGCGCGAATTTGGGCAGCTTGAATTCTATGATCTCAGCCGCGTCGAACGCGTGTTTGTCGCTACGTCTTCTCTTGCTGAATTGTTTGCCCAAGGAGTAATTCCTTCTGTTGCTGACAACGCGACAAACCCGCGTGGATAAACCGCGCGGGCGAACAGGACGACAGGCTTTCAGGGAAGCGTTGAACCCGTAGGCGGCGTGAATCGGTGAGCGGCGGCGGGCTGTCTGGAGATGTCAGATGCGTCCACTGTCTCATCAACGGGTCATCCACGGATAACAACGAGAGTGAGTAGAACTGATTCGTGTGACAGTGTGAAGGAGAAGTCGTTCAAAAAGCGTCAACGATTTTCACCGCGGCCGTCGTGGAAACGCGTCGTCGCCCGCGCGCCGCGGACTCAGGCGGGCGCGCCGATGAACTGGCGCAGTTCCGGCGTGCGCGGCGCGTCGAACAGGGCTTTTGGCGGGCCTTCTTCGTGCGCCTTGCCCGCGTGCATGAAAACTAGTTTGGTGCCGACGTCGCGCGCGAAGCGCATCTCGTGCGTCACCAGGATGAGCGTGATGCCTTCCTTCGCAAGCCGTTCGACAACGCGCAGAACCTCGTTGACGAGTTCGGGATCAAGCGCCGAGGTAATCTCGTCGCAGAGCAGCACCTTCGGGCGCATCGCCAACGCGCGGGCGATGGCGACGCGCTGTTGCTGGCCGCCGGAGAGTTGGCTCGGATAGTTGCCGGCCTTGTCGGACAGTCCGACCTTCGCCAGCATTTCCTTCGCCAGATCCATAGCCTGCGTTTCGCCTGTCTTGTTGACGACTTTCGGCGCCAGCGTGACGTTTTGCGCGGCGGTGAGGTGCGGAAACAGGTTGAACTGCTGGAACACCATGCCGACGTTGCGGCGCAATTCGCGCAGGTTGGTTTTTTCCCCGGCGACCTCGACGCCGTCGACGCAGATCGAACCCGACTGATAGGTTTCGAGGCCGTTGATGCAGCGCAACAGCGTGCTTTTGCCCGAGCCCGAGCGCCCGATGATCGCGGCGACGTCGCCCTGGGCGATATCGAGCGATACGCCTTTCAGCACCTCCACCGCGCCATAGCTTTTGCGCACGTCTCTGATGTCAACGAGCGGCATTGAGGCGCCCTTCCAGCTTTTTGGCGAAAAACGACAGCGGGAAACACAGCGCGAAATACATCAGCGCCACGAGGCTGTAGACGAGAAAGGGCCGGAACGTCGCGTTGTTCAGCATGGTGCCGGCTTTCGTCAGTTCGACAAAGCCGATCACCGAGGCAAGCGCGGTGCCTTTGACGACCTGCACGGAAAATCCGACCGTCGGCGCGACCGCGATGCGCAGGGCCTGCGGCAGGATCACATAGCGCATCTGCTCGATGTAGGTCATGGCGAGGCTTGAGGAGGCTTCCCACTGCCCGCGCGAAATGGATTCGACGCAGCCGCGCCATATCTCCGAGATGAAGGCGCTGGTCCACAACGTCAGCGCCAGCGTCGCCGCAAGCCATGGCGAGACCTCAAGGCCGAACAGAGCAAGGCCGAAGAACAGCAGGAACAACTGCATCAGCAGCGGCGTGCCCTGGAAAAACTCGATGTAGCCGCGCGTCAGCGCCTCCAGCCATCCTATTTTGGACACGCGCGCAAAAAGCATCAGCAGCCCCACGGCGCCGCCGCAGACGAAGGCGACAAGGGAGAGCGCGATGGTCCAGCGCAGCGCCAGAAGCAGATTGGAAAAGATGACCCAGAAGGTGAAATCGCTCATCGCTCAATGCCCCGGGAACATCAGGCGGCCGATGCCGCGAAGCATCGCGCGCATCACGATGGCGAGGCCCAGATAGGCCAGAGCGACCGCGAAATAGGCCTCAAAGGCGCGGAAATTGCGCGACTGCACGAAGTTGGCGGCATAGGTCAGGTCCTCGGCCGAAATCTGCGAGACGACGGAAGAGCCGAGCATGACGATGATGATCTGGGAGGAAAGCGCGGGCCATATCTTCTGGAGGGCCTGCTTCAGGATGATATGGGCGAACACCTCCCATTTCGTCATGGCGAGGCTGACGCCCGCCTCGATATGGCCCTTGGGGACGGCTTCAACGCCGGCCCGGATGATCTCGGTGGAATAGGCGCCGAGATTGATGGTCATGGCGAGAAAAGCGGCCTGGGATTCGCTCAGTTTCAGTCCGAGCGCAGGCAGGCCAAAATAGATGAAGAACAATTGCACGATGAACGGCGTGTTGCGGATCAGCTCAACGTAAATAACAAACACCCGCCCCGCCCAGGGTGGGCCGAAGGTGCGCGCCGCCGCGCCGCCGATGCCGAGCCCGACGCCCGCAACCGTCGAGATCAGCGTGAGAACGACGGTGAACAAAAGCCCTTCGAAGAGGACGCCCATATAGGGCAACAACTCGCCAAATTGGAGTTTATAAGTCACCGCCGGGCTCCCTGGCGCCTGTGGGCGCGTGTCAGAGATCGGCCGGCAGCGGCGCCTTCAGCCATTTGTCGGCGATTTTCGCGAGTTCGCCCGAGCCTTTCACTTTGAGAATGATCTCGTTGAGCTTCGCCTGCAATTTGGCCTCGCCTTTGTTGAGTCCGATAAAGCAAGGGCTGTTCTGGATCACGAACTTGGAGACAGGCGCGCGCGCCGGAGCCTTTTCAGCAATCGCCGCCGCCACGATATTGCCGGTGGCGATGTAATCCACCTGGCCCGAGATGAACGCGGCGATGGTCGCGTTGTTGTCCTCATAGCGTTTGATCGTCGCGCTGGCGGGCGCGATTTTCGTCAGTTCCTGCTCCTCGATGGAGCCGCGGGTCGCGCCGACGGTCTTGCCGGCGAGGTCTTCGGCTTTTGCAACGGCGGCGGCTTTCGGCGCGAAAACGCCGGAAAAAAACGGCGCGTAGGCGGCGGTGAAATCGATCACCTTTTCCCGCTCGGCGTTCTTGCCGAGGCTGGAGATGACGATGTCCGCCTTTTTCGTCTGCAGATAGGGAATGCGGTTGGCGCTCGTCACCGCAATGATCTCGACCTTCACGCCGAGTTCCTTGCCGATGAGATGGGCCATGTCGATGTCGTAGCCGACGGGCTTGAGATCAGGCCCGGCGGAACCAAACGGCGCGAAATCCTAGGGCACAGCGACCTTGATCACGCCGGCTTTGGCGATGTCGTCGAGCGCGTCGGCTCGGGCGGCGCCGTGCGGCAGGAAGAAAAGTCCGGCCATTGGTATGACCTGCGTGAGAATGCGTAAATTGAACATGTAGGCCTCCAGCGGAAACTATTTTGGGTACAGCAAAAAGCAGGCCATTGCCAATGATAAACCGCGGATGGGCCGCCGCGCCTTCGCAGCAGCCGGCGAGGTTGAACTTTGGTTGCGGAATCGCGGAACAGGCCGAATATTGAGCATTGTCCGCCTGTTAAATGAGCGATTTAAAATCTGAGCGCGCACAACGCCGACTTGGCCTTTGACCGGCGACTTGGGGTTAGACAGGACCTGGGGTTTGACAAAACTTGGGGTTCGTCTGTGCGGCAACGCACTTGTTCGGCGCCTTTATTGTCGGTAAACAGGAACTGCAAGCCGACATTTCTGGAAATTCCATTGGATTGGCTCCGTGCAATCGAAGGACGATGAATTCCGATGCTTCAGTGCGCTCGTTTCTCCAGCGAACCGGATGTCGTCAAGGCTTCGACCAACAGCCCGCCTTTGCGCTTGGGCGCGCGCGGAAACGGCGTCCGCGCCGTACAACTGGCGCTCACCGATGTTGGATTTTCAATGCCGGCGTCCTCGAAGAGCGGGAAAAGCCTCCCCGACGGCATTTTCGGGGCGGAGACCACGAAAACCGTCATCGCTTTTCAGAAGGCGAACGGACTTGTCCCCGACGGCGTCGTTGGCGCGCTGACCATGGCGCGGCTCGACGCGCTGATCCTTGCCCAGAGCGAGGCGACCGCGCGCAGCGACATTTTGACGGGCAACAAAACAACCGGGGATTGATCGTCATGGCTCTCATCGTCGATCCCACCACCGCGAACATTACTTGGAAAACGTCCACCGGTTCCGCCCGCTGCCACGCGGGCGCGCAAATGGCGGTGGTTCATTGCACCACAGGCGCCAATCTCGCCGCCGGCGACAGAATCCCGGCGGGCAAGGTGAACAACTTCTTTGCGATCGAAGTCGAAGGCACCGTCTTCGTGGAGGCGAACGCCAACGAATTCCTGATCGATCCCATTCAGTTCGGCATGGTCCAGGTCACCGAGCTGAACCGATACGAGATACTCTACGCGGGGCGGACGGAGCGGGAGGGCTCGTGCCGGATGGATCTGCTGACCGGGTTCAGCGCCAATCCGTCGCTCGATGTGCAGCGGGCGACCGGAAGTAATTTCGACGCGCGGATTTTTGACGCGACGATGTTGACGGCGGATCTCGTGCAGGCGCCGAAACGGGGATTCAACATTACCGTGCCGTTCGGCGATCATCCCAACAACACGGTCCCATACACGTTTCAGAACACTTTGACGCACGCCACGAATTTCCTCGCCGGATTTCGACGCGCCCAGAGTTTCACGATCTATTTCGTCATGCGCGACAATCCGACGGCGCCGGTCAAGATACTGGGCAGCATCGACTGGTTTGTGCGCTGGCA
>JANYDZ010000559.1 GCA_025363375.1 Hyphomicrobiales bacterium | reverse complement strand
TCCGCCGCGCGCCGCGCCGCCCCCGCCGCCGCCGCCCGCCGCCGCGCAACAGCAACAGCGTCAGCGGCCCACTTGCGGCCTGCCGAACCTGCCGCCCTGTCCGCCGCGATGACGGAAAAAACGCGGCTCAAAGGCCGCGTTTCACCAACCTGAAACGGCGCGCGCCTATTTCAGCCGCGCCAGCAGACTTGACGTGTCCCAGCGCCCCCCGGCCATTGTCTGCACGTCCGAATAGAACTGATCCACCAGCGCGGTAACGGGCAGATGCGCGCCATTGCGGCGCGCTTCCGCAAGGCAGATCGACAGGTCCTTGCGCATCCAGTCCACCGCGAACCCGAAATTGAATTTACCCGCGTTCATCGTCTTGTAGCGGTTCTCCATCTGCCAGCTTTGCGCGGCCCCCCTGGAGATCACCTCGATCACGGCCTCGACATCGAGTCCTGCTTTTTGGCCGAAGTGAATGCCCTCCGACAGCGCCTGCACCAGGCCGGCGATGCAAATCTGGTTGACCATCTTGGCGAGTTGTCCGCTGCCTGCCGGACCCAGCAATTTGCACATGCGCGCAAACGCGGCGATGACGGGCTCGGCTTTCGCATAAACCGGCGCATCGCCGCCGCACATGACCGTGAGAACGCCGTTCTCGGCTCCTGCCTGACCGCCGGACACCGGCGCGTCGATGAAGCCCACGCCAAGCGCCGCGGCGGCCACGTGCAGTTCGCGCGCGACATCGGCCGAGGCGGTGGTGTGATCAACCATAACCGCGCCTTTCGCCATGCCCCCCAGCGCGCCATCGGCGCCCAGCGTCACCTGGCGCAAATCATCGTCGTTGCCGACACAGAGAAACACGAAATCCTGCCCCTGCGCGGCCTCGCGCGGGGCGCGCGCGGCGCGTCCGCCGTGTTGCGCGACCCAAAGGTCGGCCTTCGCAGCCGTGCGGTTGTAGACAGTCACCTCGTGACCGCCCCTGGCTTTCAAATGTCCCGCCATGGGAAAGCCCATGACGCCAAGACCGAGAAACGCGACTTTAGCCATTGGAAGTCCTCATCATCGCCAGGCCGGCAGGTTGTCGGCATGTCATAGTGCGCACGCTTGATCAAGATGAGCGCAATTCCATCATCCTCACCGGATCGTAAAGTCGAAATACTTCGTCCTGACGCGCGAATAGGCGCCGTCGGCGATCGCTTCGTCCAGCGCCTTGTTGAACATCGCCTTCAGATCCTGATCGGCCTGACGCACGCCAACGCCAATGCCTTCGCTGAAAAAGGTCGGATCACGCGGCACGTCGTCGAGCACCATGCAGCATTGCGCCTCGCGGCGGGTCTTCATGAAGTCCATCACCGCGTCCTTGTCGCCGAAAACTGCGTCAATACGCGCTTCGGCGAGATCGAGGATGGCGTCCTCAAGGCTGCCGTAGGCCTTCACAGGCGATTCGGGATAGACGTTTTCAAGATAGGTCTGATGCGGCCCGTCGGCCTCGACGCCGATGGTCTTGCCCTTCAAGGCCTTGCTTGAAGCGTTGCGCGCCTCTGTTGGACGTCCAACAATGAAAGTATTCGGCATCTTCACGTAGGGCTTGGAGAAATCGATGCTCTCCAGCCGCTCGTCGGTGATCTCAATCGCCGCCATCAGCGCATCGACCCGCTTCTCCTTGAGGGCGCCAAACAGCCCATCCCAATCCTGCGCGACAAATATGCACGTCACGCTCATGCGCTTGCACAATTCCTGTCCGAGATCGATTTCAAAACCCATCAGCTCGCCGTTGGGGTCGAGATAATTATAGGGCGGGCGCGCGCCCTCGCTGGCGATGCGCACCTCTTTCCATTCTTTCGCGGCGGCCGCGAGGCCCGGCGCCAGCCACGCCAGGACGGCGATGATCAGGCGGAGCGGGGCGCGGGCGGAAATGGTTCGAGACATGTTGGTCCATCCGGCGTGACGCGTGAAGGCTGTCCCTATCATCAACCGCGCGGCGGCGCGATGAAAGCCAGCGCCGCCGCGACGTCTTCGGGCCGATTGAGATTGAGCGCCCAGTCGGGCGCCCCCGGCTCGTTGTCGATTTCCACGACGGCCGCGCCCAGCGCTTTCGCCAGGCGATGCACGGCGCGCTCGCCGCTTTGCAACGCGGCTTCGACCGCCGGCAGCGCTTGAACGCTCCACAGGCCGAACAGAGGCTCGATCCCGCGCGCGCCGCTGGCAATTGCAAGCGCATTGTCGCCGCGTTGCGCCCGCAAACGCGCCACGAGATCGCGCGGAACAAAAGGGGCGTCGCAGGGCGCCGTTGCGAGTAAAGCGCAGCCGTTTGCGCGCGCGAAAACCAGTCCCGCCGCGATCCCCGCGAGCGGTCCCGGGCGATCATCGCGCGCGTCGGCGATCACGGGCAGGCCGAAGTTTGCCAACCGCGCGGGATCGCCGTTGGCGTTGATGGCCGCGTATGCAACCTGCGGCGTCAGACGCTCGATCACGCGCGCAATCACAGGCGCGCCGCCGAAATCCATCAGCGATTTTTCGACGCCCATGCGCGAGGAGAGGCCGCCGGCGAGGATGATGGCTGCGATATTCATGGCGGCGGAGTGTTGAAAAGGGGGCGTGCGCTCGCCGGCCGGCGCGCCTGTGCAGGCAGGTCGCCGGGCTTCACGTTGCGTTTGCCTGTTGCATTTGCCTCGACGATTTCCGGTAAACCGTCATTTTCCGCCTGGGATCGAAATGGTTGCGTACATGGGGAAAACGATATTCGCCGATCTCTCCAAAGCGCGCCGCATTTTTGTCGCCCGTCCATAAGTGATGGCGGCGTCCTGCGGCTCCTCCATCAGCCTGGTAACGACGTCGATCCACAGGATGGGCTCGCCGTATTGATCCACGTCCGCCTTGACGGGCGCCCGTGCAGCCCCAGCGGCCCATCCAGGCGCGCAGGACATCGTCCACGGTTTTCGCGGCCTCGGAAGTGATTTTGTCCATGAGCATGAGGCAAATATAGCGCATTTTACGCCCGGAACAAAGCCGCGGGCGCCACGCCAGCGGCCCGCCGCATTGACCCGCTCGCGCCGGGGCATATAACCCCTCGCTCACGCAGAAATTGCCCTGAAACCAAGGCTCATCCCTCGATGGTCTCCGAAAAAGAAATCCTCGCCGCGCTCGCCCGCGTTCCCGGCCCCGACGGCCAGACGCCTTTGCCGCAATCGGGCGCCGTCGCGGGCCTCACGACCGTGGGCGGCAAGGTCTATCTGTCCATCGCCATCGATCCCGCCAAATCCATGGCTATGGAAAACATGCGCCGCACGGCGGAGAGCGTCATCAAACAACTCGCCGGCGTCGAGGGGGCGACAGTCACCCTCACCGCCGAGGTTGCGCGTGGCGCGGCCAAACCGGCGCCGGCCGCGCCGGGTCCCAAAGCGCAGGCCGCCTCGCGCCAATCCTCCATCCCCGGCATCGAACGCATCATAGCGGTTGCCTCCGGCAAGGGCGGCGTCGGCAAATCGACGACGGCGGCGAACCTCGCTCTCGGCCTTGCCGCGCGCGGCTGGAAGGTGGGCATTCTCGACGCGGATATATACGGCCCTTCCATGCCAAAACTCTTCGGCCTCAGGGGCAAGCCGGAATCCGATGGCAAGACGATGAAGCCGCTGGAAGCCTACGGAATCAAGGTCATGTCCATCGGCTTTCTGGTGGAGGAGGACACCGCGATGATCTGGCGCGGTCCGATGGTGCAGTCCGCGCTCACGCAAATGATGCGCGACGTGACATGGGGCGAGCTGGATTGTCTCGTCGTCGACATGCCGCCGGGCACCGGCGACGCGCAGCTCACCATGGCGCAGACCGTGCCCCTGCGCGGCGCTGTGATTGTCTCGACGCCGCAGGACCTTGCCTTGATCGACGCGCGCAGGGCCGTCGCCATGTTCGCCAAGGTCAACGTGCCCGTGCTCGGCGTTGTCGAGAACATGAGCTATTTTCTCTGCCCCAAATGCGGCGAGCGTTCGGACATCTTCGCCCACGGCGGCGCGCGCCACGAAGCCGAGCGCATGGGCGTGCCTTTCCTGGGGGAAGTCCCCCTGCACATGTCCATCCGCGAAAGCTCGGACGCGGGTCGACCTCCCGTTGCGGTTGATCCCGCCGGCGCCCACGCGGGCGTTTATCGGGACATCGCACAGCAGGTCATGGGCGCCCTTGAAGGCGGCGCGCGGCGCGCCTTTCCAAAAATTGTCGTTGAATAATTTTTTGGGCGGCCACAGCCCGGCTTGGGTTTTGTCACAATCCGCGCGACTTTCCGGCCTATGAGGCGAAATCCACGCTGGGAGCCAATCATGAAACGCCGTCAATTCATCGCCGCGACAGGTCTTGCGACCGCCGGGGCCGCCATCGCGAAACCGGCGATCGCGCAATCCTCGCCTGTGATCCATTGGCGACTCGCATCGAGTTTTCCAAACAGCCTGGAAGCGATCTTCGGCGGCGCGCAAACATTCGCCGAATCCGTGCGCCAGCAAAGCGACGGGCGTTTCACCATTGACGCGCAGCCAGCCGGCGCGCTTGTCGGCGCGCTCGACGTGTTCGACGCCGCGCGGGACGGCCGGACCGAATGCGCGCAAACAGCGCTGCATTATTACTGGGGCAAGGAGCCCGCGCTGGTGTTCGCCACGGGCGTGCCCTTCGGCATGAACGCGCGCGAACAGAACGCGTTTTTCCGCCACGGCGGCGGCGACGATCTGATCAACGAAGCGTTGGCCGATCACAAGCTCGTCGCGCTGCCGTCGGGCAACACGGGCTGCCAGATGGGCGGCTGGTTCCGCAATGAATTGCGCGGCGCATCCGACTTGCGCGGTTTGAAATTCCGCATCTCCGGATTTGCCGCGAAAATCCTGCAAACGCTCGGCGTTGATCCCAAAGCCGTGGCGCGCGGCGATATCATGAAGTCGCTTGAATCGGGCGCGCTGGACGCGGCGGCCTGGGTGTCTCCGTTCGACGACGAAAAGCTGGGTCTCGTGAAGGCCGCGCCGAATTATTACTATCCCGGCTGGTTCCAGCCGAACATGACCATCCACACCCTGTTCAACGCCGAGAAGTGGAGCCAATTGCCGAAATCGTACCAGGCGATTTTGCGAAGCGCCGCCGACACCGCCAATATCGACATGCAGGCCAAATACGATTCCGCCAATCCGGTCGCCTTGCGGCGTCTGGCGGAGTCTGGCGCGAAGCTTCGCGCCTTTCCCGCCGATGTGCTCGACGCCTGCTGGCAGGCGGCCGAGGCCGTCTATCGCGAAACCGCCGCGGGCGATCCCAAATTCAAGCGCGTTCACGAAGCCTACATGGACTTTCGCAACAACGAATATCTGTGGTGGCAGGTCGCCGAATATCCCTTCGACAATTTCATGATCCGCCAGCGCGCGAAGGGCTGACCCGCCCTACTTCGACAGGTGCAGTTGGCTGAGGCCTTTGCCTATCGCGACAAAGGCGTCGTTGAGGCTGGCGGCGCTGGTGACCAGAAAAAAGTGCGAGGGATCGCCGCCCGCGCATTCCTTCAACAAATTCTGTCCCTGCGTCGAGATGATATCCGTCGCCTGAAAGCCGACCGTGTAGACTTCGACGCCGGCGGCGCGGGCATTGGCGCAGGCTTCGCGGGTGAGCTGGTCGAGCGCGGCCGATCCGCCGGCGCTGGTGGTGATGGGCAGAATGGAATTATTGCTGGAATCGGTCGCCGGAAACCGGCTTGAGCCGACGGTCGAAGAGGTGAAATAGCCGGGACCCTCGTAGTCCGATTGATCGAGACTGTTTGATTTCGAAGCCCAGGTGTTCATGCCGTCGGTCATGAGAATGAGAACCTTGCGCGTGGGGACGCTGGCGTTGATTTCGCTATAGGCGACGCCGTCGCCGAAGGTTCCCGCCGGCGAGAGGGTGCGCCAGCCCCACATGAAGCCTTCATGCAGATTTGTCGCGCCGTTCGCGGTGAGCGCGCTGATCTTCGTGGTCACCGAAGCCGCGGTGGAGGTCAGGCGCTGAAGCGGCGTCGACAGGCAGGAATAGTTCGGTCCCAGACCGGAACCAGCCGATGCGGTGATGCCCGGCGATTTGTATTTGCAGACGCGGCCCTGTTTGCCGGAGGCGGTGGCGGGCGACGCGCCCGTGCAGGAAGCCGGGTTGTCGAGCAGGTAATTGTTGCTGTAGCCGCCGCCGATCGTGTCGGGTTCATCGGGCGCCAGCATGGGCACGAAGAGCGAATCCGGCGTGGCGTTGGAGGGCGTGAAATCCTGCACGTTGAGCGGATAGGGCGGCGTTTCGAAGCAACCCGCCCAGTCATAGGAGGCGCGCGCGCTTTTCAGCCAGTGGTAAATGTCGAAGCGGTTGGTCACGGTCGTGCCGGCGGCGAGGCCGGACGCGGCGCCCGACGCGCTCCAGCCTTTCCAGTGCCAGGAGGATTGGGCCCCGACGTCGATCCAGCTGGCGGTGCGGCTGTTGGTGTCCGCGTCGCCGACCGCGACCGAATCGGAGAACGGCACAACCGAGAATTTCACGCGCGGCGTCG
>JANYDZ010000494.1 GCA_025363375.1 Hyphomicrobiales bacterium | reverse complement strand
GTCGCCGCCGCCGCGCCGCTGGCGCCTTATCGCGGCGTGGAAAAGTCGCCCGGCGACAAGGTGAAGACGGACGCCGAGATCGACGCGTGGATTCGCAAGACCGTCATCACCGCGCATCATCCCGCGGGCACCTGCCAGATGGGCGTCACGCCGGAATGCGTGGTCGATCCGCAGATGCGCGTCAACGGCGTGGAGAACCTGCGCGTCGTCGACGCCTCCGCGATGCCCGACATGGTCGGCGCGCATATCAACGCCTGCGTGCTGATGATGGCGGAAAAGGCGGCGGATATGATCCGCGGCCGCGTGCCGGCGCCCGCGCTGGAGAACGCGTGATATCTCACGCGATCTCGATATCGAGGCCCACATCCAGGATCGGCGCCGAATGGGTCAGCGCGCCCGACGACAGGAGATCGACGCCGGTCTCGGCGATCGCCTTCACGGATTCAAGATGAATTCCGCCGGACGCCTCCAGCTTCACCCGCCCCGCCGCGATCTTTACGGCCTCGCGCATCTGATCGACGCTCATGTTGTCGAGCAGGCAGACATCCGCGCCCTCCTCCAGCACTTCGCGCAATTGATCGAGGGTATCGACCTCGATCTCGACCTTCACAAGGTGTCCGGCGGCGGCCTTCGCGGCGCGCAGGGCCGGCTTGACGCCGCCGCAAACCGCGATGTGATTGTCCTTGATCAGAAACGCGTCGTCGAGGCCAAAGCGGTGATTCATCGCGCCGCCGCACCGCACCGCGTATTTCTCGAAGGCGCGCAGGCCGGGCGTCGTCTTGCGCGTGCAGCAGATGCTCGCCCTGGTGTGCGCGACGAGCGCCACATATTGCGCCGTCAGCGTCGCGATGCCGGACATGCGGCAAATGAAGTTCAGCGCCACCCGTTCCGCCGTGAGAATGGCGCGCGCGTCGCCGGAGACGCGGGCGACCGGCGTGCGCCTGCCGTCCACATGCGCGCCGTCCTGCAAGAGGATTTCAAACCTGAGCGAGGGATCGATCAGGTTGAACGCGGCTTGCGCCACCGGAACGCCGGCGACGACGCCGGGCTTGCGCACGGCCATAACGGCGCTCGCCTGCCGCCCGGCGGGAATCGTCGCCAGCGTCGTGATGTCGCCGGCGCGTCCAAGATCCTCGTCGAGCGCCGCGCGGACCGCGTTTTCAAGATAAATCGGATTGAAGAAGGACATGGCCATGCGCGGCTCCCATGATTTCAGACTCTGTGCGTGCCGCGTTTGCGGCCTTGCGACATTTCCAGGAAAAGCTCTTCCAGCGGCATCCTGCGCTTCAGCATGCCGTTCATGTGCGAATAGCCGATGAGCGTTTCAAGGTTGTTGCGGTTTTTCGGCGTCAGGCCATATTCCCACGGATCCCCGCCGAGCAGTTTCTCCTGCTCCTCCATGGCGTGGCGCCACCAGGCGAGCGGCGCCACGCGCGGATTGAACATGCGTTTGACGCCGACTGCCTTGGCCTTTTCGAACGCCTTCATGAGTTCGACCGGCGCCCAGGGATACTTTTCGACAATTTCGCGCTTGACGCCGGTCACATGCATGATCGGGAAAATTTGCGTCTTCCTGTAGAAAGCCGTTTCCTCGGCCTTGTAGTCGTCGAACAGCCTGGCGACGGCGGGATGTCCCTCGATGTAGGGATCGATGAGATCGGTGTGCAGGACGGCGTCGAGCTCGCCCGATATCAGCATCTTTTCTAGCGAGGCTTCTTCCGGCAAAGTCGTCAGGCGAAGGTCGGGCGGCGGCGTAAAGGCCACGTCCTCGTCAAGCTCGGCGTACCAATCGATGGACTTGTGCGGCACGCCATATTCGCTTTCGAGGATGCCGCGCATCCACAGAATGGCGGTCGCCTGAAAGCTCTTCACGCCGACCTTGCGGCCGATAAGGTCTTTCGGCGTCCTGACGCCGCTGGACGTGTTCACGAATACAAATTCGTGCCGGAAGCGGCGGTGCAGGAAGACCGGGATGCCGTCGATGGGGTAGCCCGCTTCGCGCGCCAGAAAATAGGAGGATGCGGAGACTTCCGCCACGTCGAATTCTCGATTGCGCAGGAAACGCCAGTGGCGCGTCGTCGAATCGAGATCGGTGAGCACCGTCAGGTTGATGCCGTCGGGCTTGACCGAACCATCCATGAGCGCGCGCGTGATCTCATAATCGCCGCAGGCGAGGGTGAGCTGGATATCCGCCATGCCGATGCATCCGACCTAAAAAAAACAACGCGAACCGACGGCGAGCACGCTGCGCTCCCGCCGCGCAAGAGGCTGTCCCTTGCCGCGTCGCTCCGGTTCTTACGCCTTCTTGAAAAATTGATCCATCTTCTGTCCGACGCCCGTCTTCCGCGTGGCCTCGATCCAGATTTGCTGGATGCGCGGATCCTGATCGTCGTATTCGACTTGATCGCCGCCTTCCTTGATGGAGGTCGAGACCGCGCCTTTTTCGCCGGGTTTGAGACCGATCAGCGACCGGCGGTTCATCACGGTCATTGGATAGCGCAGCCCGCCGACGCCGGTGGCGAGATAACGCGCTGGTTCGCGGCTGGTGTTGAAATGCTGGTGGAACTGCTGGTCGGCGGGCGGGAAGACGACGCCATGGCCCCAGTCGATGCGAAGGAAATCCTTTTCCTGGTCGAACCACAGCAACGAATAACCGGTTCCCATGACACACATCACATGGAAGCCCGGACCATGGCGATGGCCCTTTTTATATGTGCCGACAGGCATTTCCGAGATATGCGCGTGCATGGTGCCGTCGGCGAGCACAAACATGATGTTGGTGCCGCCGGCGCCGCGGTCGCCCCAGGTTTTAAGCTCGATGGCGGCGAGATCGGGAACGAAGTTCGTCTCCCACATGTGGTTGCCGGGGCGCACGGTGATCATGTCGCCTTCGCCGTTGTAGTAATTGTCCTTGCCCGCGCGCTCCATGAAGGCGAATTCGGTGTCGAAAACGAACTTCTCGTTGTGAAACACGTTCAGCACCAGCGGCAGATCGGTGGTGGTGACGAGCAGCGCGCGCTCGCGCCCGCTCGAATTGAAGTGGCGATGTTTGGCGTTGAGCGGAATGGCGAAGAGCGCCTTGGGGCCCCATTCAAAACTGCGCTTGGAGCCGTCGGGAAATTCGAGTTGCGTCGAGCCCGAGCCCTCGAGTACGTAATAAACATCCTCGTACAAATGTTTCTGCGGACTGGTCGAGCCGCCCGGCGGCACGTCGATGAGGAACATGTTGCAGAAATCGCCGCGGCCCTTGAGGTGCACGGCGGCGCCCTTGACGCCGTAGCGCGGCCACATTTTTGTTTCGACCTTGAAGAGATCGATGCCGTAATCCTCGGCGACCGGCAGGCCTTCCTTCGCGACCCAGTCAAGATAGGGATCGATGCCGTAGCGGACGGTGGATTGATCGTTCATGGCTTCCTCTTTGGTCGGAAATTATGAAAACAGCAGCGACTTGATGACGACGGGGACGACGCCGGGCGGAGTGATCAACTCGCCGACATCGACGAAATCCAGCTCTTGCAGTTGCACGCCGTCGACGGAGACAAGTTCGCCCGGCAAATCGAATTCGCGCTTGAGCAGATTGCCCATGGTCTTGCCGACGTCGCCATCGATCATCAGCAGAAGCGGCGCGTGACGTCTGCCCCCCGGCGCGCAGGCCTTGACGATGCCCCTGGCGCAGGCCGCAAGGCGCGAATATTCGGGATCTCCGGCCCATGTGAACGACACCGCCATGCGCCCGCCGGGCTCGATGTCGAGTTGTTCGAATTTTTGCGTGATGGCGTTGGCGACGGCGTCGGAATCGATGTCGCCGGAGAGATCAATTCCGATCGGCACGACGGGGACATTGTGCACCGGCAGCACGTCCGGCTTCGACAGGAAGATCGTCTTGCCGCTCACCTGCACGGTGAATTGCGAAGCGCCGATGACGGTGGCTCTGATGCGGTTGCCGGGATCGACGACCGCGAGTTTGCTGCGCGCCTTCAGCCCGTTGCGCACTTCCAGGGCGAGCATGCGGGCGATATCGCCGAAATCCTTCGGCTCCGTCTCGAAAATGTATTCGGAGACGCCGCCGGAGAACGTGAGCGTGTCGGGCGCGATCGAACGGTCGAGGGGATCGGTGAGTTCGAGTTCGCGGCCGAGCTTGTCGGTCGCCCCGCCCATGATCTGATCGACGAGGATCGCCGCGAGGCGCGAAGCGATCTTTTGACGCACGGCGACATCGGCGAGCGTCTTCGCATCCGTGCCCAGACCAAGCTCCTGCGCCACCAGCCACGCCGATTGATCGACGCGCGTCCAGACGCCGGCATCGTCCTGCGCGAGGAGGCGGCCGCCGACGGCGAAGGCCGCGACCGACTTGATCACGCCCTTGTGGATGAGCGCGAGTTTCGTCGTGCCGCCGCCGATATCGACATGCAGCACAGTGCATTGCCGCTCTTTGGAAAGCCCCACGGCGCCGGAGCCGTGCGCGGCAAGCGTGCATTCGAGCTTGTGTCCCGCCGTCGCGCAGACGAACTTGCCGGCCTGATCGGCGAAGAGTTCGTCGATGGCGCGCGCGTTCTTGCGCTTGATGGCTTCGCCCGTCAGGATCACCGCGCCTGAATCGATGTCGGCGCGTTTGACGCCGGCTTCCTTGTAGGAATCGTGGATGAAGTGATCGAGCGCATGGGCGTCGATCGTGCCGTCCACCACGAAGGGCGTCAGCATGATCGGCGAGCGCCAGATCACCTCGCGCTTGGTCACCAGGAAGCGGCTCGAAAGCCCTTGCGACTGGCGTTGCAGCGTCACCTTGGCGAACAGGAGATGCGAGGTCGAGGAGCCGATG
>JANYDZ010000497.1 GCA_025363375.1 Hyphomicrobiales bacterium | reverse complement strand
CCGCGCCCGCCAGCGAAGCCGTGTGCGACGCGATGGCTCTCGCGCCCTCGTCCGAACGCCCAACTTTCAGCGCGATGACGGGTTTGCCGGCGCGCCGCGCGCTTTGCAACGCCGCGACGAGCCTGGCGCCGTCGCTCGCGCCTTCGATATAAAGCGCGATGACTTTGGTCGCCTCGTCCTGCGCGCAAAATTCGATGGCGTCGGCGACGTCTATGTCGCATTGATTGCCGGTGGCTATCCAGCGCGCGAGGCCGACGCCGCGATCGCGCAACTGCACAAGCGATTGCGTGCCGACGGCGCCGCTCTGACTGACTATGCTGACGACGCCGGTTTTTGGCCAACCCTTGCCGCCGTAGTGACGGTTGACCGAGGTGAAGGTGGCGGAAAAGCGCGGCGCGAAACTCATCGCGCCCATGCTGTTGGGCCCGAGCACGCGAATGCCCGCCGCGCGCGCCTTAGCCACAAGTTCAGCTTGTTTGCGCGCGCCCTCTTCGCTGAACTCGGCGAAGCCGGAGCTGAAAACGACCGCGATCCTCGCGCCCTGTCGCGCGCAGGCAAGCACGGTGGATTCCACCGCCGCGGCGGGCACCGACACAATTGCGCAATCGACGGGCTCCTCAATGTCGGCGATGGAAGCGTAGGCTTTAAGCCCCTGCACTTCGCGCACGCCGGCGTTCACCGGCAGCAGGCGACCCGAATATCCAAATTCGAGATTATGCGCGACAGGCCGCCCGCCAAGCTTGTCGGGATCGCTTGAGGCGCCGATGACGGCGACGGATTTGGGGCGGAAAAGACTTTCGAGGAAGTGGGTCATGCTCTCGCAAGCGCGCCTAGCGCCTGTCCTTCCACGCGCCAAGTTCCTTCACCGCTCCTTCGACAAACGACTCGTCCATGATGTCGTCGACCCCTATGTCTGGATTGTCTATGAGCTTCAATTGTTTGAACAACGCGAGATCGTTGCGCAGGCTGGCGGTGGCGACGCGCCCGTCCGGATCGACGCCGCTCGGCGCGAGCTTGCGGTAGACGGCCGGATCGGCGATGCCGGTGTTCCCGACGAGAATATCGATCACTTTTTCCGCGTTCTCGCCCGCGATCCTTCCGTCTTTCAACGCGGCGTAATAGAAGCGCAGACCCTTCACGTAGGCGCGCATGAACCTTTCCGCCGTCCCGCGCCGCTCTTTCATGAATTTTTCCGAATAGAGCAGCACCGACGTCTGCTGGTTCGGGTAAAAATCATTGTAGTCCGCGACCTTCGCCGCGACGCCGGAGTCGACGGCGCCGGTGATCGACGGCTCCGTCATCATCGCCGCGTCGATGGCCTTGTTGCGCAGGGCCGCGATCATTTGCGGAAACGCCAGTTCGATGGATTCGGCGTCCTCGAACTTGAGGCCGCCGCGCTTCAGCGCTTCGTTGAGCGCCGACGAATTGCTCGTGCCGTGGCCGATGACGGCGACCTTCATGCCCTTGAGGTCCTTGTAATCCTTGTAGCGCCCGCTCTCGACGAGGTCCTTTCGCACCATCAGCGCGCCGAAGGCGTAGCCCGGCTTGATCGATCCCTTGTCCGCGACGACGCGGATTTTGATGCCGCGCGACACTGCGTTGTAGAGCCCCGCCGACACCGTGCCGCCGCCCACATCGAGATCGCCGACGCCCAGCGGCGCAATCATCTTCGTTGAGGAATCAAAGCCGATGAGATCGAGATCGATCCCCTCGTCCTTGAACCAGCCCTGAAACGCCGCCATGTAGAGGCCCGCGTCGCTGATCGTGCGCGCGGTGGCGACAATCACTTTTTCGGCGGCGCCCGCGCTCGATGTGCAAGCCATCAACGCCAGCGCTGCGGCGCTCGCCGCTGTCCACCTCTTCATTGCGCCGCCACGGCCGCCGCCGCGCCCTCACGCCCCGCGAAATGTCGCCGCACCGCCGGCCAGACCTGCGTGCCGAGCAAGGTCAGCGATTCGCGTTCCCATTCTTCGTTGGGTCCGCTCCAGTCCATGCCGGAGATCAGGAGATTGTCGAACGGCCCGGCCGCGTCGCGGAAGGCGATCAGCTTGTCGCGCACCGTCGCGGGCGAGCCGAAGATCACGCGCGGCATCATCGCGCCGTCGACGGTGACTTCGCTGTCGGCCATGTCCGGCCGCGCTTTCATGGCGATGAGTTTGCCGGCGCGTTGCAGCACTTGACGAATGTAGTCGAAATAGAAACGCACCGAGCTTTGCGGATGGGCCAGCCGGCGCTCGGCCTCCGCGTCCGTGGGCGCCACAAGCGCCACGCGCACCACGCGCCAGTTCTCGCCAGTAACTTTACGTCCCGCGCCCGCGAGCCCCTTGCTATAGCCCGCCCAATGGGCGGCAATGCCCGGCGGCAGCAGCAACGAACTCGACAGCGGCCCCCAGCCGCGTTCGCCCGCGAGCACCGACGTGCCCGAATTGGGAGTCGCGATGGACACGTGAATCGGCGGCCCCTCGCGCGTATAGGGTTGCGGCATGACGCCCATTTGCAAAGCGTGATCGACGGTCCTCTCGATGCCAAATTTCCAGAACTCGCCGTCGAATTTGTAAGGCGGGCCCTGTTTCCAGATGGCCTGAATGATATCGATGGATTCCAGCAACATGCGCTTGCGCACGTCTTCGTCCTCAAGCTGAAACAGCTCCCAATCCGGCGGCAGGCTGCCTGTGCCGATGCCAAATCGAAAACGCCCCTTCGCCATCTGATCGAATTGCGCGACCTCCGCGCCGACAACAGCGGGGTGCCGATTGGGCAGACTGATGACGCCGGTGCCGAAGGTGAGGTGTTTTGTCTGGTTGAGCAGGCTCGCCATGAACATGAGCGGCGAAGGGATTGGTTCGCTCGTGGCGGAAAAATGTTCACCGAGCCAGAACTCGTCGAAGCCCGTGGAGTCGAGCAACAACGCTTTGCGCGCGACCTCGTCCATCACCGCACTCAGGGTGCGCCCGGGAGGCGACAGCGGCATCAGAAAAATTCCAAGTTTCACGGCTTCCTCCAGGGGAGAGATTTTCTGCTGAGAGATTTGCCCCACAACAGCGGAGAACGCGCGCCAAAGCAAGCCCCGCAAGGCGGTTTTGCGCCGCTTCCCTTTATCCCGCGTCTCGATATGATTGCCGGCGAGATTCCGCGCGGGAGATTGGCGCTCATGAAAGTCATATGCGTTGGCGTCGATCCGGCGGGCCTTTATCTCGCGGCGTTGCTGAAACGAATGGACCGAAGAATTGACGTGGAAATCGTCGATACCGGCATGCCCGCGACAAGCAACATGCCGCCGCTGGTCATGCGGCATCCCCTGAAGCCGGACTGGGCGTTTGCGGATCCCGATTTCGACCGCGCCCTTCGCGCCTCCAGTCGACAGGCCCGGGGCGTGCGCCTGCGCCGGCCCGACGCGGATTTTACCACGGACAGGCAAAATTTTGGCTTCATCGCCGCGGCGCAACTAAGGGAAATCCTGAAGGATTGGCTGCGCAAACTCGGCTGCCGATTCGCCAGCGGGGCCATCCCCGACGCCGCGCGCCTCGAAAAGGCCGATGTCGTGTTGGTGGCGGACGGGGTCGGCAGTCCGCTGCGAACGACGCAAGGCGGGGCCTTCGGAGCCAGGCTCCGGGCGGTGAACAATCTTTATATTCTTTTCGACACCGACCTTGTCAGCGACAGGGTCGAATACTGGTTCCATCGCACGCCGCACGGCATCTTTCACGCCAGCCTCATGCCCTGCGGCGAAGCCAGCGTGTTGCTCGTCGAAACAACCCAGTCGGCGCTCGACGGCTCTGGCCTCGCCAATATGGATTTGCCCGAATCCGCTCAATATTGCGGCGGGATCTTCGCCCGCGAGCTCGAAGGCCGCGAACTGAAGCCGCGCCGGGTTCGGTGGCAGAATTTCGTTGAAGTACGAAATGCGCGGTGGGCCGTCGGCAACATGATGCTGGTGGGCGCCGCCGCCTACAATTCCCATCATTCGATCGGGCTCGACGCGCGCACGTCCATGGCCGATGTGGAGGCTTTCGCGGGATCGTTCCGCAAGAGCCGCTCCATACCAGCCGCGATGATGGCTTATGAGATTGAGCGCCGCGCCAATGGCGCCGAAAGCCTGCAGCGCGCCTCGCGCGCCAGCATTGACTGGTTTGAAAACATGCACCGCTATTACGATATGCCGCCCCAGCAATTCGCCTTCTCCTGTCTGACGCGCAGCATGCGCGTGACGCACGAGCACCTGAAATCCTGGGCGCCCGATCTCGTCGAAGAGGTCGACGCGCTCGCCGCGGGCGCCACGCGCGGCCGCAATGGCGCGCCGCCGCCGCCGATGTTCACGCCCTATCGCCTCGGCGAACTTGCGTTGCCCAACCGCGTCGTCATGTCGCCCATGTGCATGTATTCGGCCGACGATGGAATAGTGAACGATTTCCATATGGTGCATTACGGCAGCCGCGCCATCGGCGGCGCCGGTCTCATCATCGCGGAAATGACGGATGTGACGCCCGAGGGCCGCATCAGCCTTGGCTGCGCCGGCATGTACAAGCCCGAGCATGCGGCCGCGTGGAAACGCGTCGTCGATTTCGTGCACAAGAACAGTGGAACGAAGATCGGCGTGCAGCTCGCCCATGCGGGACGCAAGGGTTCGATCTCGACATCGTGGGAAGGCCACGCGCAATTACCGCCGGACAAGGCCTGGGCGACGCTCGCGGCCTCGGCGATTCCGTTTGACGCCGGCCGCGCCGCGCCGAAAGCCATGGACCGCAACGACATGGACGTCGTGCGCGACGCTTTCGTCAACGCCGCGCATATGTCGCGCGAGGCGGGTTTCGACATGATCGAGCTGCATTTCGCCCACGGCTATCTGCTGTCCTCGTTCATTTCGCCGCTGTCGAACAAACGCGCGGACGAATACGGCGGCGGCCTTGAAAACCGCATGCGTTATCCCCTCGAAATCATGCGCGCCGTGCGGGACGCCTGGCCGAAGGAAAGGCCGATCACGGTCCGCATTTCCGCCTATGATTTTCTCGACGACGGCACGAGCGTCGACGATTCCTTCGTTCTGTCGCGGCGGCTGCGCGACGCCGGCGCCGACATGATCACCGTTTCAACCGGCGCGGTTACGGCGGACCGTCGCCCGATGATCGGGCGCCTTTACCAGACGACGTTCAGCGACCAGATTCGCAACGAGACGAAAATCCCCACCATGGCGGTTGGCGGCATCGCCAGTTTCGCCGACGCCAACACGATCATCGCGGCGGGCCGCGCCGATCTCTGCGCCATGGCGCGCGGATATATGTTCGACCCCTATTTCCCGCGGCACGCCGCGCATCGACAAGGCTATGGCGACATGCGCTGGCCCAACCAGTATCGCGGCGCCGACGCGTTGACGATGAGAGATTTCTAGGAAACCCGCGCGTCCGAGCGTGGGTCACAAAGGAGGAAGACATGAAGGCGGAGCGTGGGTCGGCGGCCCGCGCGGCTTTCACGGCCCCGCGAATTTGAGTCCAGACGACAAGCGCTTCGTCATGGCCTTCGCGTCTTCAATATCAACGACCCACTGCGGCCAGGGCTGTTCAACCTTGTTTACAGAAATTCATTGACATCAGGAAGCTGCGTCCTCCGCGCGCGTGGCAAATACCCGTTCGCGTTGTCCGGCGCGGCGCAAAAATCAGTTCCCCGCGCCGCCCGCCGCCTCCAGCGCGGCGCGGGCCTTGGCGATCAATTCGGCCGGCGCGCCGACGGATTCCTCCACGATGGCGCGCACCTGGTCGCCCGTCGCAGGCTTGACATCAAGTTCGAGCTTTTTGGCTTCCGCCAGGAAGTCCACGTCCCTCATCACCGCGTCGAAGGCGCGGCGCAACGCGGCGACGCGCTCGGGCGGCACGCCCGGCGCCGTAAGGAACGGACGTCCGACC
>JANYDZ010000432.1 GCA_025363375.1 Hyphomicrobiales bacterium | reverse complement strand
AGCCGCTCCACCTTCGCGGGCATGTCCGCCTTGCGGCGTTTGAAATCGACAATGCGGTAGGTCTGCTTGTGACCGCCGCCGCGAAACCGCACGGTAATACGGCCCGTGTTGTTGCGACCGCCCTGCGAGTGTTTGCCTTCGGTGAGCGCCTTGACCGGCTTGCCCTTGAAGAGCTCGCTGCGGTCGACGATCACCAGCTGACGAAGGCCGGGCGTCTTTGGTTTGAAAGTTTTGAGCGCCATCGTTCTGTTCCCTGAGCCCTGCTCACAAACCGGTCGTAACGTCGATCTTGTGGCCCTCGGCGAGGGTCACGACCGCTTTCTTGACGTCCGACTGCTGCCCGTTTGTGCCACGGAAAACCTTCTTCTTGCCCTTGCGCACAAGCGTGTTGACGCTCGCGACCTTGACATCGAACAGACGTTCGACCGCCGCCTTGATCTGCGGCTTGGTGGCGTCCTTGCGGACCTTGAAAACCACCTGGTTGTGGTCGGAAGCCATGGTCGCCTTCTCGGTGATCACCGGGGAGACAATCACGTCGTAGTGACGCGTATCGGCGAAGCGCGCTGTCTCGGTCATTGAAATCGCGCCTCCAGCGCATCGAGAGCCGCCTTCGTCAGGACCAGCTTGTCGCGGCGAATAATGTCGTAAACGTTGATGCCTTGCACGGGCAGAACGTCGATCTTGTGCAGGTTGCGCGCCGCCATCGACAGATTGGCGTTGGTCTGCGCGCCGTCGACGATGAGGACGGAATCAAGCCCAACCTTGGCGAACTGGTTCTTGAGGTCCTTCGTTTTGGGCGCGGCGAGCTCCGCGTTCTGCCAGATGATGAGGCCGCCGCTCTTGGCCTTGGCCGAAAGCGCGTGTTTCAAAGCCAGAGCGCGCACCTTCTTCGGCAGGTCGTGCGCATGGCTGCGCACTTGCGGAC
Organism: Hyphomicrobiales bacterium; assembly: GCA_025363375.1. GTDB lineage: Bacteria > Pseudomonadota > Alphaproteobacteria > Rhizobiales > Beijerinckiaceae > Terripilifer. The sequence goes on along the minus strand of JANYDZ010000432.1, from coordinate 4,288 downwards.
CGAAAGCGCGTCCGCCGCCGCGGAACTGCGGCACGCGGGCCGAACCGTGACGGGCGCCGCCGGTGCCCTTTTGCTTGTACATTTTCTTGCCGGTGCGCCAGATGTCCGCGCGGTTCTTCACGGCGTGGGTCCCGGCGCGCCGTTTGGCGAGCTGATAGCGGATCATGCGGGCGATAAGATCTTCGCGCGGCTCCAGACCGAATATGTCGTCTTTCAATTCAATCGAGCCCGAGGACGAACCTTCGAGCGACGTGATGTCGATCTTCACGGTTTAACCCTCCTTCTGAGCTTCAGCGGCCGGAGCCGCCTCCGCCTTCATCCGGAATTTTCCGGGATTGGGCGCATCCTTGGGGAGCGCTTTCTTGACGGCGTCGCGAATCCGCGTCCAGCCGCCGGCGAACCCGGGAACCGAACCTTCAACCAGCACGAGCCCCCGCTCAACATCGAGCTGCACGACTTTCAGATTGAGGGTCGTGACCCGCTCGACGCCCATGTGTCCAGCCATCTTCTTGTTCTTGAACGTCTTGCCTGGGTCCTGACGACCGCCGGTCGAACCGTGCGAACGATGCGAAACGGACACGCCGTGGGTGGCGCGCAGACCGCTGAAGTTCCAGCGCTTCATGGGACCGGCAAAGCCTTTGCCAAGCGAAGTCCCGGAAACATCGACGAACTGACCGACGACAAAGTGATCGGCGGTGATTTCAGCGCCGACCGGAAGCATCTTGTCGTCGGCGACCCGAAACTCCTCGATCTGCATTTTCGGCTCGACCTTGGCGCGTGCGAAACGCTCACGCTCGGCCTTCGGCACATTGTTCGGCTTGGCGCGGCCGATGCCGAGCTGCAGCGCCGTATAGCCGTTTTTGTCCATCGTCTTGTGGGCGATGACCTGACAACCGTCGATTTTCAAAACAGTAACCGGTACATGATCCCCGGCGTCTGTAAAGACGCGGGTCATGCCGACTTTCTGTGCGATGACACCTGACCGCATGTTACTTTCCCTCGGCGCTTTCCAATGAAGAGGCGCCCGTTAAAAACCCTAGAGCTTGATCTCGACGTCGACTCCGGCCGCAAGGTCGAGCTTCATGAGCGCGTCGACGGTCTGCGGCGTGGGATCGACGATGTCGAGCACGCGCTTGTGAGTGCGAATTTCGAACTGCTCGCGCGACTTCTTGTCGACGTGCGGCGAACGGTTCACGGTGAACTTCTCGATCTGCGTCGGCAACGGGATCGGCCCGCGCACTTGCGCGCCGGTGCGCTTCGCCGTCGAGACGATCTCTTTCGTCGACGCATCGAGAATCCGATGATCGAACGCCTTGAGGCGGATGCGAATATTTTGACCGTTCATGTCTCTTGATCCCAGTGGCGCCGCCTCTCCCCAGTCGGAGAGAGAAATGCGTGCTCCGCCTTATTCGATGATGCTTGCGACGACGCCGGCTCCGACGGTTCGGCCGCCTTCGCGGATGGCGAAGCGCAGCTTTTCCTCCATCGCGATCGGCACGATCAGCGCGACGTCCATCGTCACGTTGTCGCCGGGCATCACCATTTCCGTGCCTTCCGGCAAGGTGCAGATGCCCGTCACGTCGGTCGTGCGGAAGTAGAATTGCGGACGGTAGTTGGTGAAGAACGGCGTATGGCGCCCGCCCTCGTCCTTCGTCAGGATATAGGCTTCCGCCTTGAACTTCGTGTGCGGCTTCACCGAACCCGGCTTGCACAGAACCTGGCCGCGCTCAACGTCCTCGCGCTTGGTGCCGCGCAACAGCGCGCCGATGTTGTCGCCGGCCTGCCCCTGATCGTGCAGTTTACGGAACATTTCGACGCCGGTCACAACCGTCTTGACCGTCGCCTTCAGCCCGACGATCTCGATTTCCTCGCCCACCTTCACAATGCCGCGCTCGACGCGCCCGGTCACAACCGTGCCGCGGCCCGAAATCGAGAACACATCCTCAACCGGCATCAGGAACGGCAGGTCGAGGGGACGCGCCGGCTGCGGAATGTAGGCGTCCACCGTTTCCATCAACTTCAAAACGGCGTCGTGGCCGATCTCGGGGTTGGTGTTGTCCAGCGCGCATTTGGCCGAGCCCTTGGTGATCGGAATGTCGTCGCCGGGAAAATCGTACTTCGAAAGCAACTCGCGGACCTCCATTTCAACCAGCTCGATCAATTCGGGATCGTCGACCAGGTCCACCTTGTTCATGAACACAACCAGCGCGGGAACGCCGACCTGACGCGCCAGAAGAATGTGCTCGCGCGTCTGCGGCATCGGGCCGTCGGAGGCCGAAACGACAAGAATCGCCCCGTCCATCTGCGCCGCGCCCGTGATCATGTTCTTCACGTAATCGGCGTGACCGGGGCAATCCACGTGCGCGTAGTGCCGCGCCTTCGTCTCGTATTCCACATGCGCCGTCGAAATCGTGATCCCGCGCGCCTTTTCCTCCGGAGCCTTGTCGATCTGGTCATAGGCCGTGAACGTCGCCCCGCCGCTCTCCGCAAGAACCTTGGTGATCGCCGCCGTCAAAGACGTCTTGCCATGATCAACGTGGCCAATCGTCCCGATGTTGCAATGCGGCTTCGTGCGTGCGAATTTTTCCTTGGCCATGGCGCTCTTCCAATTTGGCTCCCGGACATCGGGAAATTGTGCGGCGCTACATAAGGCCGAATCCCCGGGGTTTCAAGCCGGACGAATTGCCGGACGTATCGCCCCCCGGACTAATGGGCGGGGACGAACACGCCCTCGCGCGGCGGAGCCTTGATTTCCACGCAATTCTTGCGGCCGGACGCGATACAATTCGTCAGTTTGGCGTCATCGAACACGAGCTTCGCGGCAAGCCATCCGATCAGCAGCAAAAGGATAATCCCGATCCCCGCGATCAGGTTCACGCGCGATCGATGACGGTAATCCGTCGTGTCTGGCTTGCCGCCAAAGCTTCCCGGCTGTTCCGCCATAATCCGTCCCGCTGCCTGGATTGCCCCGGCCACGCTTGCTATACGCGGCCCCGGCGCGCGGTCAATCCGCGCCTGTCGCGAATCCCGGTTCAACCCGCCCGCGGCGCCATTGCCTTGCAGAAGCAGGCGAATTCGCCCAAACATTTGTTGAACGCAACCGATTTCCCGTCTTGTCCGGAAAACCATCATGGCCTATTTACCCGCTCCGGCGCCCGCCTCATGGGATCCCGACAAATTCCGCTTGCGCCGCCTCGTCGAACGCATGATCGACATGGGCGAAGTCGAAATCCACGACGAACCCGTCGCGCTCTGCGAGCTCAGCGGCATCATCGAGGCAACGCAAAAAGCCGTGCTGTTTCGCAAGGCCGGCCCCGAGCGGCATGAACTCGCCGCGTCCGTGCCCGCCTCGCGCAAACGCATCGCCGCTTCCTTCGGCGTCGCGCCGGAAAAAGCCCACGCGGAATATCTGCGCCGCATGGCCAATCCACAGCGCTGTTTCGAGGTTCCCTCCAACGAAGCGCCGGTGCATGAAATCGTCCTGACGGGCGGTCAAATCGATCTCGCAAAGCTGCCGTTCCATGTGCAACATGAATACGACGGCGCGCCCTATATCTCCTCCGGCCTCGACTACAGCTACGATCCCGTCTCCGGGCGCGCCAATGTCGGCGCGCGCCGGTTGATGTTGCGCGGAAGGACCACTTGCGGCGTCAACGTCACCTCCCCCTCGGACCTGAAGGAGATTTATCTGGGCTGCGTCGCGCGTGGCGAAAGGCTGCCGATCAGCTTTACCGTCGGCGCGCATCCCATGGACCTGATGGCCGCGATCCAGCGCGCCGGCGGCGATGAATTCGACCGCATCGCCACTTTTCGCGGGGAGCCTGCTCCCCTGGTGAAATGTCTCACCAACGAAATCTACGTGCCCGCCGACGCCGAAATGGTGCTGGAAGGCTATTTCGACGAACGCGGCTATATCGATCAGGAAGGCCCCTACGGCGAATACATGGGATTTTACGGCCCCATGCATGGCGACCCCCTCTTCCATTGCACCGCCGTCACGCGCCGCCGCGACGTGTTGCATCAGACCGTCAAGCACGGCGTCGGCAAAAAGCTTGGCGAATGCGAAATGGCCGCCATGATTGAACTGCAATCGGAGGCGAAAATTTTCGGCCTGCTGCGACAGGCAGGGCTGGAGCCGACGGCTGTATTCCTGCCCGGCGGCCCCGGCGCCTCGGGCCACGCGCGCGTCGCATTGCGGAAAAAGTCCGACGGCGACGCCCGCGCCGCCATCGCCATTGTTCTCGCCAACATGCTCATGGTGAAACACGTCTTCATCGTCGACGAGGAC
>JANYDZ010000431.1 GCA_025363375.1 Hyphomicrobiales bacterium | reverse complement strand
AGCAAATGCCTGGCGTCGTCGGCCAGAACCTTCTGGGGAGCGCGCGGCGGCGCGGCTGTGGATTGGTCCGTCATGGCTTCGGCCTCGCGCGCGCGTGTTCTGGCAGGGGCCAGACAAATCCAGCGACATTGTCGCGTTCGCCGGGGTCTATCATGGCGAGGAAAAAGTCGATGGCGCCGGAGCGCGCATCCGGCGGCAATTCGCTCAACGCCCGGGCAAACCGCAGCGATTGCAGACGCGCCAGCTCGAGCGCGAGAATATGGCCCTTGTCAGTGGGGAACAGCAGTCTCTGGCGACGGTCGGAGAGGCCGGCGCGTTGCTCGACATATCCGTCGTCGAGCAATTCCTTCAGGACGCGCGACAGGCTTTGCTTGGTGATGCGCAGGATTTCCAGCAGTTCGGCAATCGTCAACCCCTGGCGCCTGTAGACAAAATGCAGCACGCGGTGGTGCGCCCGCCCGAAGCCGATGGTCTCCAGCAGGCGATCGGCGTCGCCGACGAAATCGCGGTAAGCAAAAAACAGCAGTTCAATCAGGTCGAACATGGGCTGGTCGCCCGCGCCGCCCTGTGCTGGCGCAGCTTGTTCCGTTCGCGCCTGCGTCCGCACCGCTGAATCCATGAAGGGCTCACTTTTTTACGTCAGCTATGTTGACATATTTCATCTCGGTTGCTAGTCGTCAAGCTCATATAGAACCGTGAACTGGCTGCCAGACGCCATGGATTGCGCCAGGCCAGCTTGCCTATCTGGAGCGCACCATGTCAGCCTTGTCTTTCGATCAACGCGACGGCTTCATCTGGATGAACGGCGCGCTGGTTCCCTGGAAGGACGCCAGGCTGCATGTGTTGTCGCACGGCCTGCACTACGGCAGCTGCGTGTTCGAGGGAGAACGCGCCTATGGCGGCAAGATTTTCAAGATCGCCGAACATTCCGAGCGGTTCAGGAAATCGGCGCAAGTGCTGGATTTCGAAATTCCCTATTCGGTCGCCGAACTCGACGCCGCCAAGCAACTCGTTGTTGCGAAAAACGGCTTTCAAAGCTGCTATGTGCGGCCGGTCGCATGGCGTGGCAGCGAGATGATGGCCGTCGCCGCGCAGCACGCGACGATCCATGTGGCGATCTGCGCGTGGGACTGGCCAAGCATGTTCGACACGAACGAGAAGATGCGCGGCATCCGCCTTGATGTGGCCGACTATCGCCGCCCCGATCCGATGACGGCGCCGTGCATGGCGAAAGCCGCTGGCCTCTATATGATCTGCACGATTTCAAAGCACCGCGCCGAGCGCAAAGGCTATGCGGACGCGTTGATGCTCGACTGGCAGGGGCGCGTCGCCGAATGCACCGGCGCGAATGTGTTCTTCACGAAGGACGGATCAATCCACACGCCAATCGCCGATTGTTTCCTTGACGGGATCACGCGTCAGACGGTGATCGCGCTGGCGAAAAAACGCGGCATCGGCGTCCACGAGCGGCGCATCATGCCGGAGGAGATGGCGGGTTTTAACGAGGGCTTCATTTGCGGCACGGGCGCGGAGGTGACGCCTGTGTCCGAAATTGGCCCCTACAAGTTCACGCCGGGCAATATTTCGCGCGCGCTGATCGAGGATTACACCGCCGAAGTGCATCGCAAAGCCGGTTGAGCGGAGCTTCCTTTTAATCCGCCGCGCTGTATGTGGACATGCCCACGATGTTGGTGACGTGCACGCCGTCGTTCGAACACGGCACAAAGAGGCGCTCCAGCACCAGCGGCTCGCGTTCGCCTGTATCGAGAATCGAGAATTCATACATGGGCTCGCGCTGGCGCGCGCAACGCCGGTAGGTCGCCTCGATCGAGCCGGGAATGTCGCGCGCGCTCTTGTCGCCCAGCGTGACGTCGAAACGTTTTCCGGCGCCCGGAAGATCTTTGCCGCGCGACATAATGCGCAGGGACGCGGGCTCGATCGACAAATCGATTTCAACAACCGACGCATGGTCGATGTTGTCCGCAAGCATCGGTCCGATATCGTCAAGGCTGGGCAGGCCGCCGTCCTCGCGCCACCAGGAATCGTAGAAGGAGCGCATCGAGTGAGACCGGATGCGGGCGCGCAGGGGGGTAAGTTCGATCCGGCGGCCAAAATTCGAAAGCGCCGTCGAGAAACGGTAATTTAGCCCCTCGGGCGCGAAGTCCATAGCGGGTCTGGCGCCAAACGATTGTTCGACCACGTCGGTGACGAGGGTCGAGCCGAATCCCCGACGGGAGGGCGCGCCGATGGCGGGGCCACCGAATTCCCGCCATTCAAATTTAAACCGTGGATTTGTCGCGTCGCCGTCAATGTCCCAGGCGATAGCGACGCGTCCGGTTTCCGCGGACAGCGAACCATGTCTGACCGCGTTGGCCGCAAGCTCGTGCAACATCAGTCCGAAGGTTTGCGCCTCGTTTGTGCGCAACAAGACATCGGGACCTTCGGCCGTCATCCGCCTCGACCAGGTTTCAAGCTCAAGACGGACAAGTTCCGACAGTCTTGCGCCCTCGAAACCCTCCGCGTTCAACGTCTGGTAGGTGCGCGCCATGGCGGCGATGCGCTCGACGAAACTGTCGCGCGCTTCGGCGGCGCACTCGTCCTCAGTCAGGCTTTGTCTTGCTATGGATTGAACAATCGCCAGCATGTTTTTGCCGCGATGCGCGAGTTCGCGCATGAGCAGTTTCAGGCGTTCCTCGCCGCGCAGGATGCTGGAGATGTCGCGGATGACCGCGGAAGCCCCGATGATCCCGCCCGACTGATCGCGCATGGGAGCGGCGCTGATGGACACTTTCACCAACGCTCCGCTCTTGTGGCGCCGTTCCGTGCGCATGCGGATCACGCGGCCTTCTTTGAACACCGCGCCCGCGATGCCGGCTGGCGAATAATCGCGCCGCGGCGAAATCAACGTAATGTTGCGCCCGACGGCCTCGTTTTCCGTATAACCGAACAGGAGTTGAGCCGCCGGATTCCAGGTTACGATCGTGCCGTCGGGTTCAACGCTGAGCAGCGCTTCGCCCGATGTTTCGACCACCGCCGCAAGCTGGGCGAGACGACGCTCGCTTTCCGTGCTTTTTTTGACGACAGGCTGATGGTCTGGAGGTTTGTCCATCTGGTTCTGGTCAATGAAACGCATCGGGGCACCGTTATAGTGTTTTCAGCTAAATAATGGACAAGGGAGCATTTGGTTCCGCGTTAGAATAGGCGCGGGTTGTTCTCCTCGCCAGACAATTATTTGTTAACTTTCAGAACTAATATTCTGTTCGCAAGGCGACAAGCTTGGCTATTTAATTTGCCAGCGTTCCGCCGCGCGGTCGTCGACGTCCTTGGCGTCTACCCAGTCGCCCTGGGAGCCATCGACACGATGTTCCTTTTTCCAGAAGGGCGCGCGTGTTTTCAGATAGTCCATGAGAAAGTCCGC
>JANYDZ010000386.1 GCA_025363375.1 Hyphomicrobiales bacterium | reverse complement strand
CGTCGGAGGCCAGAAACACCGCGGCGTGCGCGAGGTCCGACGCGCGCGGAAAACGCTCCAGCGGAATGTTTTTGAGATAATCGTCGCGCGAATAGAGGGGGCGTCCCGGCTTCGCCGCGAACTTTTCGCCGTCAACTTCATTTTTCATTTTTGTCCAAAGCTGATGCTCGAGGGAACAGGGCGTGATCGTGTTCACGCGAATGCCGTAATGCGCGAGATCCATGGCGGCCGAGCGGGCGAAATTCATCAGCGCGGCTTTCGAGGCGGCGTAGGCCGAGCCCCCCGCTTCGCCGAAATGCGCCGCCGTCGAGAGCAGATGAACGACGCTGCCGCGCCGCCCACCTTTAATCATGGCGCGCGCGGCGTGCTTCGTCGTGAGCATGCCCGCCGTCGGAAAGCTCAGCAGCGCCTCGCTCCATTCCTTCAAATCCATCTCGAGCACCGAACGCCACAGCACGATTCCCGCCATGTTCAGGATGACGTCGAGATGGCCGTAGCGCGCGACGGCTTGCGCGGTGATGGATTCAACCACGTCTTCTTTCGTCGCGTCTCCCGCGACGGGGAAAGCCTCGAAACCCTTGGACCTGATGAATTCGACCGTGTTTGCCGCAGCCGCTGCATCGATGTCGTTGACGACGACGCTCGCGCCTTCGCGCGCCAGAAAATAAGCGGCGGTGCCGCCTATGTTCGGCCCCGCGCCATAGACGATGGCGACTTTCCCCCCGAGTCTGTCCATGCTGTTTTCCCGTTAAATCAGCGGCCGCCGCCGCGGGCGATATAATCCTCGATAAACATCTTCATGTCGGGCGTCAGCCGCAACATGCCGCGAACCTGCGCGTTGAGGCGCGGTCCCGTTTCATAGCGCGGCGCAAAGCCCAGCGTCTTCGTCGCGTCGTCGACGAACTCGCGGTCGTTGTTGAGTTCGGCAACCGCGGCCCGCAACGCTTCGACAGCCGCTTTCGGCGAATCCGGCGGCAGGACAATCGTGCGCAGCAACGACGCGTTGACGCCGAGCATGGCGCGATAGGCGTCCCATAATTTTCCTTCGGGATAAGCGCCCTTTACCTCTTTGAAAAACTCCTGAAACGGCTTGACCGGCAAATCCTTCACCGAATTCACGACATAGAGCTGATCGCCGCCGACGCCGGGATCGTACCAGAGCGGCAACACCACGCCCGCCTTCACCATCGGCGCTATGATGCTTTGATAGGCGGGTCGATTTTCCGAATAGAAATTCACTTCGCCTTTTTCGAGCGCCATGCGCACGCCGGTTGTGCCGTTGTAGCCGGGCAAATAAATGTGCTTCACGCCCAGCATGTCGAGCGTCAGGCGCGCGGTGACGTCCTTTGAAGCAAACGCGCTGATGCCGGCGGCGAAAACATTGCGCGCCTTCAAAATATCGGCGGGCGCCTTCAATCCCGGTTCAATATCCGCGCGCGCAAAATAAACCGCGGCGCCGGGATTGAGGCCGATCATCTCGTAGCTCCCGGGTTCCGCGCGAAATCCTTCCGGCGAGAAGGCCGCGCGCGCGCCAAAACCCGTGAGATATCCAACGGTCAGGCCATCGCGCGCGTTGTCGCGCACGAGATAATTGACGCCCGCCATGCCGCCGGCGCCTTCGAGATTGCCGACGAGCACTTTTGGCTCGCCCTTGATGTGGCGCGCGATATGCCGCGCAAAAACCCGCGCTTCAAGATCGGCGGCGCCGCCCGCGGCGAAATTCACGACGAGACGGACGGATTTTCGCGCGTAGAATTCGTCGGCGCACACGGACGCCGCGAGCCCCAGCGACAACAAGGCGCCACTTATCAGCGACCGCCGCATCCGCGTTTCGCCCCCATTGATTCAGGCGGCGATGACGCATTGATTTTCATCGCGCGTCAAGCCTTGCGATTTCGAGCGGCGGTGACATGATGGCCCCGAACCGGAGCCGCGCCATGGACGACCGCGAAATCATTCCCGACGGCATCGAGCGCAGCTGGCTCGGCCGTTACAACCGTCCGCATCGCGATCTGCGCGAATTCATCGAGCGCGCCGAACGCGCCGGCGAAATCCTGCGTGTGCCCGGCGCCAATTGGGATCTCGAGATCGGCGCGCTCTGTGAAATTATAGCGCACCGGCGCGCGGAGGCCCCGGCGACCCTGTTCGAGGATATCGAAGGCTATCCCAAGGGTTTTCGCGCGGTGTCGGGGCTTTCGAATTCCGCCCGCCGGCTCGCGCTCGCGCTCGGTTTTGACGAACCGAAATCCGGCGTCGACGTGGTGCTCGCCTATCGCAACCGCATGAAACATCACAAGCCCATTCCGCCCGTCGTCGTGAGCAGGGGCCCGATATTGGAAAATGTCGATCGCGACGAGGACGTGAATCTTTGGAAATTTCCCGTGCCGCGCCTGCACGAAAAGGACGGCGGGCGCTACATCGGCACGGAAGACCTCGTGATCATGCGCGATCCCGACGGCGGCTGGGTCAATTGCGCCACCTATCGCGTCATGGCGCTCGACGGGAAAAGCTGCGCGATCTGGATTTCGCCGGGCAAACAAGGCCGACAAATCCGCGACAAATATTTTAAAATGAGCAAGCCCTGCCCGGTGCTGATCTGTTGCGGGCAGGACCCGCTGCTGTTTCTCGCCGCCAACCACGAAGTGCGATACGGCCTTTCCGAAATCGACTACGCCGGCGGCCATCGCGGCGAGCCCTTCGAGATCATTCACAGCGAATTGCACGGCCTGCCGATTCCCGCCCACGCCGAGATTGTGCTGGAGGGCGAAATGAACGAGGGCGATGAAGCCATGGAAGGGCCTTTCGGCGAATTCACCGGCTATTACGGCAATCCCGCGAGCCTGCAGCCGGTTGTGCGCGTCAGGCGGGTCTATCACCGCAACGATCCCATCATGGGACTGGTGACGCCCATGCGTCCTCCCGGCGACGCGTCCTACGGCAAATGCGTCGTCAAGGCCGGCATGTTGTGGGACGAGATGGAACGCGCGGGGCTTGCCGGCATCAAGGGCGTGTGGTGTCACGAGGCCGGCGTCGCGCGCCTGTTCAATGTCGTCTCGTTGAAGCAGGCTTATGCCGGCCACGCGAAACAGGCGCTGCTGGTCGCGGCGGGCTGTCAGTCCGGCGCCTATATCGGCCGCTTCATGATCGTCGTCGACGAGGACGTCGATCCCTCCAACATGTTCGACGTGATCTGGGCCATGTCGACGCGCTGCGATCCGACCGAGGACATCGATTTCATCCGCAAAATGTGGAGCGGACCGCTCGATCCCATGGCGGGGCCGAAGAACCAGACTTCGCGCGCGTTGATCGACGCGTGCCGGCCCTTCGACCGGTTGCAAACATTTCCCGAAGTCGCGACGGGATCGCCGGCGCTTCTGGCGCGCGTCGGCGCCAAGTTCAAGGACATCGTCGACAAGATTTGAAGGCTCACGCCTGCGCTTCGCCGGGCTTTTTCACGGCGCCGAATCCCGCCGCGTTCATGGCGAGACACACCTTGTTCTGCAGTCCGGAATCGTCGCGCTTGCAGAAGCAACCGGCGTTCTTCGCGATCGCGCCGCACAAAGCCTCGACCCAGGGGTGTTCGGCTTTGGCGAAATCCGACAGCACATAGGAATAGACCCGCGCCTTGTCGCCGGGATGGCCGATGCCGAGGCGGACGCGCTTGTAGTCCTTGCCCATGTGCGCGGTGATGGAGCGCAGGCCGTTGTGGCCGCCTTCGCCGCCGCCGGTCTTGACGCGCAATTTTCCCGGCGGCAGATCGAGTTCGTCGTGCAGCACGACGACGTCCTCCAGCGCGATTTTCAGGAATTTCGCGGCGGCGCCGACGCTCTGGCCGGAATCGTTCATGTAGGTCAGGGGCTTCAGCAGCATGACGCGCTCGGAGCCGATCTGGCCTTCGCTGGCCTCGCCCTGAAAGCGCTTGCGAAACGCCGGGAAATTCCAGGCGCGGGCGACCGCGTCGATCGCCATGAAGCCGATATTGTGCCGGTTGCCGGCATATTCCCTGCCGGGATTGCCGAGGCCAACGAAGAGAAACATGGCATGGGCCTCTTCCGCGGCCTGTTCCGCCCCTTCCCGAAAAACATCCGGGAAGGGGCGCGGGCGGAGTTGTTACTTTTTCGCGGCGGCGGCGGGCGCCTTGGCGGGGGCCGCGGCGGCGGCGGGCGCCGCCTTTGCGCCAGCGGCGGGCGCCGCCTTTGCGCCAGCGGCGGG
>JANYDZ010000383.1 GCA_025363375.1 Hyphomicrobiales bacterium | reverse complement strand
GGGCCCCTCCGGGGCCAGTTCGGACCTTCTGATTGACCGTGGGTAATTCGAGGGTTCGGCGCTCAACTTTCAGACATATCTTTCGAGAAGTGAAACCCATTCACGGATCACGCTCCACAAAAATTCTCATAAGTCTTGCGTTCCAAAGGAATGAAGCGCGGCGCGCGGTTATACTTCTGACGCATCGCAAAAATGAGCGCTCGCGGGGAGCCTTTCCGTGGCGGCTACTTGCAACGCCGTCGCGTCGATCATCAAAACGCGCGGTGTTCAACAATCCGCCGATCTCGCTGGAACGGTTTGGCGCCTCCGCCGTGCGGCGGCGCGCCAATCCTGTTCGGCGCATCCTGCCCGTTTGCGGCGTTGCCCGCGTTGCGACCCTCGCAACATCACAGCAAACACCAAAGGAAGATCAGCGTCGCAACGGCGCCAAGCGCGCTGCGCGCCGCGTGCAAATATCCCCATTTCACGAGCATGGCGCGTGACTGTGGACCGGCTTCTTCCAGAGGAATCGCCTTGAGCTTGTGATTGGTCGGCATGATGCCGAGCAGGGTGTAGGGCCAGTTGGCGAAAAATATGGCCGCTCCGAGAAGCCAGCGCCAGTCGTGCTGGACAAAAAACGCCGCGACAGCCAGGAGCGTTCCGACAATGACGAGCGATGCCTGCATCGCATAGCCGTGCGCGTAACTCGGCTTCCATTGTTGCAGCAGCGCCCGGTCGTCCAGACCGAGGCGCGCCGGGTGTTCGGCGATATTGATGTAGAGGGCGGCGCCTGTGAACGCGGCGGCGGCGACAAGCGCCAATTGTCCGGTCAACATGTTGCGATCTCCAGGCTTGGACAACAGGCTTGGGCGACAGGCTTGGGCATCGGCATGACCATGCCGAAAGCCCGCCTCCCGTTTCATGGAAGCGGGACTTTCAACGCCCTCTACTTGACCGGCAGCGGCACGAAACTCTTGTCGTCGGTCGGCGTCGCCACGAAGAGCAGGGCGTTGCGGCGGCCCTGAGCTTTCAGCTCCTCGATCTTCTTGGTGATATCCTCGGGTTTCGAGACCGCCTGCTGGTTGATTTCCAGAATGCGGTAGCCCGGCTGGATGCGCTTTTCAGCGGCGTCGGAATTCTGTTCGACGCTGGTGACCACAACGCCTTCGGCGCCGTCCTTCAGATTGAAGCGCTTGCGCGTGTCGGCGTTGACGGCGGCGAATTCCATGCCGAGCGCTTTCTGCACGACGCTGCGGCCGGGAGCGGCGGGGCCGCCGTTGCTCTTGCCTGGCTCCAGCGCCGCCTGTTTCTCGCCCTCCTCAAGACGGCCGAGCTTGACCTTGATATCGACGTCCTTGCCGTTGCGCACGACGGTCACATCGACTTCCTTGTCGACGGGCGCCACGGCGACGAGCTTCGGCAGCGCGTTGGAATCAGTCACTTCCTTGCCGTCGAACTTGACGATGACGTCGCCCGACTTGATGCCGGCGGGCTTCGCCGGGCCCTTGTCGTCGACGCCGGCGACCAGCGCGCCGCGCGGCTTGCCGAGGCCAAGGCTCTCGGCGATCGTCTCGTCGACGCTCTGGATGCGCACGCCGAGCCAGCCGCGCCGCGTCTCGCCGAATTTCTGCAACTGGTCGATGACCGGCATGACGGTCGCCGCCGGCGTCGCGAAGCCGATGCCGACTGAGCCGCCGGTCGGCGACAGGATCGCCGTGTTCACGCCGATGACCTCGCCGTTCATGTTGAACAAAGGCCCGCCGGAATTGCCCTTGTTGATGGAAGCGTCGGTCTGGATGTAATTGTCGTAGGGGCCGCTCTGGATGTTGCGGTTGCGCGCCGAGACGATGCCGGCCGTCACCGTTCCGCCGAGGCCGAAGGGATTGCCCACCGCCATCACCCAGTCGCCAACGCGCATTTTCTCGGATTCGCCGAATTTTACCGCCTTGATGGGCTTCTCCGGCTTCACTTTCAACACGGCGATATCAACCTTGGCGTCCTTGCCGACCAGTTCGGCTTTGAGGCGCGTGCCGTCGGTGAAGATCACTGTGATTTCGGTCGCGTCGGCGATGACGTGATTGTTGGTGATGACGATGCCGGCGGAATCGATCACGAAGCCCGAGCCGAGCGAAGCCGACCGACGCTGCTGGCGCGGCGGCGGCGGCGTGTTGTTGTTGCCCTCGCCCTGACGGCGGCGGAAGAATTCCTCGAAAAGATCATTGAAGGGCGTGTCGCCGGGAATATTGGGAGCCGCGCCGCCGCCGCGCCGGTCCTCGACGCTCGTCGAGGCCGAAATATTGACGACGGCGTCGCTGACGGCTTCCGCAAGATCGGCGAGTGAATCTGGACCCCGCGCATAGGCGGGCGAGACGGCCAGCGGCCCAACCGCCGGGGCCACGGCCAGACCGAGCGCCAGCACCGCCGCGACTGCGCCAAAACGGCGGAACCGCGTGGGAACGCGCGCGGCAAGGATCGGAGCGCTGGCCATGAAAGTCTCTCCTGCAAGTGCCCGCCGGCATCGGCGAGGCTGTTGACCTATCGAACCACAAAATCAGGCGGAAAGGCGACCATAAAGCCGGTTCTCACAAATATTTGCACAAATATTTGTTCCCGCCTACTTGCTGGCCGCCGGAACTGCCGGCGCCGGCAACCCGGACGGACGGCCGAAGAACCGGAAGAAATCCGAATTAGGGCTAAGCACCATGCGCGTGTCGCTGGATTTCAGACCCGCCTCATAGGCCTGCATCGAACGGTAGAAGGCGAAGAAATCGGGGTCCTTGCCATAGGCTTCGGCGAAGATCCGGTTGCGCTCCGCGTCGCCCTCGCCGCGCACCTTGTCGGCCTGTTGCTGCGCCTGGGCGCGCAACACCACCACGTCGCGGTCCGCCTTCGAGGTGACGCGCTGAGCCTGTTCGTTGCCCTGCGCGCGGAACTCGGCGGCTTCGCGCGCGCGTTCCGTCTGCATGCGCTTGAACACCTGCTCGGAAATCTGGCGCGGCAGATCGGCGCGGCGAATGCGCACGTCCTGAATGGTGACGCCGATTTTCTTCGCCTCGATTTCGACCTGTTCCTTGATGCGCACCATCAATTGCGCGCGCTGGTCGCGCACGATCTGCGGCTGCGTGGCTTCGCCGAGAACCCGGCGCACCGCCGAGTTCAGAACGTTGCCAAGCTGGCTGTCGGCTCCCTGCGGCGTGCGCACGGTCTGATAGAACAACAAGGCGTCGACGATCTTGTAGCGCAGAAACGAATCCACCTCGAGGCGGTTGTTGTCGGAGGCGAGAACCTCCTGCTTGGCCGTCTCCACGTCGAGAATGCGGTTGTCGAGAAAAACGACATTGTCGATCAATGGCATTTTCACGTTCAGGCCCGGCTCCTTGACGAGCCGCTGTGGCTCGCCAAACCGCAGCACGAGCGCCTGCTGGGTCTGCCCGACCGTGAACAATCCGCTCGCGACGAGAAGAACCACAGCCAGTATCGACACCAGGCCGAACAGGGTTACGAAGGGATTTCTCATCGAACGACGCCCCCCTGCGCCTGCGGACGCGCCGCCGGCATCGGTTGGCTGTCGAGCGCGCCGAGCGGCAGATAGGGCACAACCCCCTGCCCGCCGGCGTTCTGGTCGAGGATCACCTTGTTCATGCCGCCGAGCACCCGTTCCATTGTCTCGAGATAGAGCCGTTCGCGCGTCACATCGGGCGCCTTGCGGTATTCTTCATAGACCTGGCTGAAGCGCGAGGCCTGGCCCTTCGCCTCGGCCACCGTCTGCTCGCGATAGGCTTCCGCCTCCTGCGTGATGCGCGCCGCGCCGCCGCGCGCCTCCGGCACCACCTTGTTGGCGTAGGCTTCGGCCTCGTTGCGCAGGCGGTCCTGGTCCTGCTGCGCCGCCGTTACGTCGCGAAACGCGGCGATGACCTGCTCCGGCGGATCGACGGACTGCAATTGCACCTGGATGATCTCCACGCCGGCGCGGTATTCATTGAGAACCTTCTGGATCAGTTCCTGCACGGCGGGCTCGATCACCTTGCGTTCAGCCGTGAGGATGCGCTGGATTTGCGTGCGTCCCACGACCTCGCGCATGGCGCTCTCGGCCACCGCCTTGATCGTCAACTCGGGACGGCGCACGTTGAAGGCGAAATCCTCGGGCTTGAGCCGATCAATCTGCCAGATCACCACGAATTTCACGTCGGCGATGTTTTCATCGCCCGTCAGCATCAGGCTTTCCTCGGCTACATCAAGGGTGGCCTGATTGCCCGTGCGCGGATCGATGCGGAAACTGAACCCGACGCTGGTCGTCTTGCGGTCGGTGACCGGCAGTTTGATAACGCCGCCAACGGGATAGGGCCAATTGTAATTCAGGCCGGAGCCAACCTTGCTGATGTATTTCCCGAACACGGTTTTCAGCGCCATTTCGTTCGTCTGAACGGTGAAGACGCCGCTCAGGGCCCAGATTCCCAGCGCCAGCGCGCCGACCAGGCCGATTCCCGCCGCGCCCAGACCACCGGGCAAAATCTGCCGCAGCTTGTCCTGGCCCTGGCGCAGCAGCGCCTCAAGGTCCGGCGGCGTCGGGCCGCCGCCGGTGGTGTTGTTGCCGCCGCCCTGCCCCCAGGGACCCGGATTGGGCTTCCACGGCCCGCCGCCGCCTTTATTGTTGTTATTCGAATTCCAAGGCATGCGAACCCTCACCCAAGTCGATATTGCCGATATCCCACCCGTCCTGAGCTAGGCGCCGCCCCCGCGACTTTCAACCGGCGCGCCGCTTCTATCACAGCGTTCATAGGCGACGAAACTAAATCCGGCGTCGTCGCCGGGGCCGGGAGAATGGGTTTGCCGAGAGACTTCGCGCCAAATTTTGGGATCGACGGGAGGAAAACGCGTCGCGCCCCGCGGCGTCATATCGACTTCGGTCAATTCAAGCCGGTCGGCGCCATGCATCAATTGCGCGTAAAGATCGCCGCCGCCCGCAAGAATAACCGCGCTGGCCCCCATGGCGCGCGCGCGGGTCTGGCCGAGCGCGAGCGCCTCCTCAAGGGAATGGACGACGAGAACCCCCGCCCCGGCAAAGGACCTGTCGCGCGTCGCCACGATGGTCTCGCGTCCCGGCAGGGCGCGCCCGATCGAGGCGAAGGTCTTGCGCCCCATGATCATGGGTTTGCCGAGGGTCAGAGCCTTGAAGCGCTTCAGATCGCCTGGAAGCCGCCACGGCATGGCCTCGCCATCGCCTATAATTCCGTTGCGCGCCACGGCGGCGATGATCACGAGGGGGATTTTTGTCACGGCTGGCCGCCTGATCTTGCGCCGGGAGGATTGGCGTTGAAAACTTCTAGGACGTTTTCAGGCGCAGTGGAATCCGGTCGGCGCCGGGAAATTACGCAGCGAAAACGCGTCAAATCGGAACGCTAGCTTTCGTCGACCCCCACGCACAGGATATTCTCCTCAAACCGCATGCGCGCGACGTCGATCGGCTTCAGCGAAGTGGCGTCGAGGCAAATGTAGCCGAGCGCCTCAAGTCGGCGCACGATGTTCGGCCCGTTGAGTTTCTCATGACGGGCGGGATCGTTCAGAACCTCGCAGAGGATCGGGATTTTGCCGCGGGCTCTGCCGAGCACCGCCCCCATGCCGTCGAAACAATAGGATTCGTAGCCCTCAACATCGATCTTTACGAGGCCGACACGGTCCAGATCGAGGCTCGTATCGCCGACATATTGATCGAATGTGACGACCTTGACCTCAATGGTGTCGGTCAGCGACCGCTCGTGATCGAGGAACCCCGGCAGGATCGAACTTGAACCGATGTTGGTGTCGAAATTGTTGAAATTCTCCGCCGAAGGACGCACCACCGCCATCGGCAGCGCGCCAGGCGCCGCGCCGCAGGCCAGATTGTTGGCGTGAATTTCATACTCGGGGTTTTGGTCGCGCAGCCTTTGCACCGACTGGTGGAACGCGGGCACTGGCTCGAACGCATGCACGGCGCCGGTCTTGCCGACGAGCGAAGCCGCGAAGGCCGACCAGTAACCCATGTTGGCGCCGATATCGACAAAGATCGACCCGCGCTTCAAATGGGCGCGGAAAATCGCCTCGAGAAACATTTCGTGGGTCTGGAAAAAGTATTTTCGCGCAATGGCGTGCAGGCTCATATCCACGTCAAACCGCACGTCGCCTATTTGCGTTGTCGCCATGCCCCTGGGCGGGCGCGAGACCGCTTCGCGCATCCGGCGCGCCAGCAGATCCGGCAGGTCGAGCGGACGCGACGACAGAACCTTTGCGTAAAAACGGATCGATTTGCGCGCCAGCATAAACAGACAATTCCCTCGACGGGGCCGACGCCGCGGCCCGCGCTCTTTGCCGCGACGCGCCATGTTGCCGATGCGCCAGGCGCCATCTATCAAACATGTCGCGCGCAATCCGGCAATGCAATATGTCGAATGGATCTCAGCCGGGTTAGTTGACTGTTAACTTTAATATTCGCCGCCCAGGCGGCGGCCGCGGCGGCTAGACCGCGATCGGCGCCTTGATCGTTGGCCACGCGTCGTAGCCCTCGAAGTCGAAATCCTCGTAGCGGAAATCGAACAGGGATTTGACATCCCGGTTCATTTTCAACGCCGGCAACGCGCGCGGCGCGCGGGCGAGTTGCAATTTCGCCTGTTCGACGTGATTCAGGTAGAGATGCGCGTCGCCCAGGGAATGCACGAAATCGCCGGCATTCAGCCCTGTCGCCTGCGCCGTCATATGGGTCAGCAGCGCATAGCTCGCGATATTGAAGGGCACGCCCAGAAAAATATCCGCCGAGCGTTGATACAAATGGCAGGACAGTTTTCCATCCGCGACATAGAACTGGAACAGGCAGTGGCACGGCGGCAGTTTCATCGTCTCGATATCCGGCACGTTCCAGGCCGACACGATCAGCCGCCGCGAGTCCGGTCTGCGTTTGATCTCGTCGACCACCCATGAAATCTGGTCGTATGTCTCGCCGTTGGCGCCCGCCCACGAGCGCCATTGCTTGCCGTAGACCGGTCCCAGATCGCCGCGCTCGTCGGCCCACTCGTCCCAGATGCCGACGCCATTGGCCTTGAGATAGGCTATGTTCGTGTCGCCTTTCAGAAACCACAGCAATTCATGCACGATCGATTTCAGGTGCAGTTTTTTCGTCGTGACGAGCGGAAAGCCCTTGGAGAGATCAAACCGCATCTGATGGCCGAAAACGGACAAAGTCCCCGTGCCGGTGCGGTCGGTCTTCTTGTTGCCCTCGGCGAGGACGCGTTCGATGAGGTTGAGATAGGCGCGCATGGCTGGGTTCCTGAGTCGCCCTTTTACAACATTTTGACGGCGTGAAAGAACCCGCCTTTGACTATCAACAGCTACGATCAATCCGGCAGCAACAGCTTCTCGACCAGCGCAAATCCATTGTAGATCGCGTGCATCATGATGGTCGCGCGCACGCTGCCGGTCCGTTCGCGCAAATAGCCCAGCAGAAGCCCCACCGGCAGCACCACCGCCGCGTAAATATGGGTTTTCTCCCAATGGGCGCAGGCAAACAGCGCCGCTGTGAGTGTCGCTGTCAGGGGAAACCCGAACCGCGCGCGCAGACCCGTATAGAGCCAGCCGCGAAACAGCAATTCCTCAGCCAG
>JANYDZ010000361.1 GCA_025363375.1 Hyphomicrobiales bacterium | reverse complement strand
GCGCCTGCGCGACGATTTCGTCGAATTCCGCTTTCGGAATGGGCTCTTTCACAAAGCGCTCGCCGCGGCCGAACTTCGCATAGTCCCACTTGCGATCCAGGAACTCGGCGGGCACCGACATTTCCCACAGCGGCAAATATTTTGAAAGATCGGCTTCCAGCGCCTTCTCCGCGCGCTCGAGCGCGCGCACATAGGCGCTCACGACCTCAGGCGAGGCCGTTTCGGGCACCCACCAGATCGTGTGAAACGTGTTCTCGATCACTTTGCGAAACCCGAGCTGTTCGGCCATGGCGATCTGCGGCGGCAGCAGGCTCGCGGCCTCGAATTCGCCGTCGATCAATGCCTGCAAGCGCGCGCCAAAACCCCCGACGTTCACCGACTTGATGTTCGCAAGCGGCATGTAGGGCTCGAGCCGATACGGCACATTGAAATGCGAGCCGGCGCGCATGCCCACCGCAATCGGCACATCGCGCAAATCTTCGGGCCTGTAAATCTTCGATTTCGGATCGACGTAGATCGCCCACGGCGAGACGCCATAGTCTTCGCGCACAAAACGCCCCATGCCGGCGCCCGCGTTGCAAACCGTCCCCCAGGCGCAGGCTCCCTGCACCACTTCGCGCTTTTCCGAATAAGGCCGGTCCTGCGGCCGGTTCATATATTCGAGCCCCTTCCAGCTCGACTGCGTGCCGCGAAAGGTCTTCATGTCGAACTCGACGTCAAGACCCTCGGCGGCGAAGAAACCTTCCCTCATCGCGACAAAGTCGTTGAGGCCCATGCCTTTGGGGGCGACGGAAACGCGGGCGGGTTCGCTCGACATGAAATTCACTCCGCCGCCACGGAGAAAATCGCGTCTTCGTATCGCCCGTGGCCCATGCTGGTGTTCTTGAAAATTTCGCGCTCGCCGACCCATTGGAACGTGCGTTCGAAAATCTCTTTCGAATAAGGCTCGAACACGATGCGCTCGCCCGGCCCCCAACGGCGCGTGTCCATCACGGAATGGAAACGCTCGGGAAACTCCTTCTTGTAGTAATGCGTATAGAGCTCAGGCCGCAGATCGATGTCGTGCTGGGCGCGGCGCAGGGCGCGGAAGAATTTTTGCACGTCCTTCGGATCGGGCTCCCCGGTGATCATGGAGGCCATCATGAAGGTGGTGTCGATGATTTTGCGATAGCCGAGTTGCTCCAGGAAATAATAGGGCCCGCTGAAGGCCGAGACCGCCGGCGTCCTGCCATCGACGAACGCCTCCATGCGCGCGAACAAAAGACCGTCGTTGAACGACAGCTCGATGTCGGTGATCCCCATGTATTGCTCGAGCGCCTGGATCGTCGCGTAATGGCTGCCCGATTGAAAGCCAACGGAGATCGGCACGCCCTTGAGGTCGGCGGGCGTTTTCACCTTCGAGTCCCACGGCACGAAGACGCCGGCGGGCGAGACCGAATAGCATTCGGGATAAAGCTTGCCGTGGCCATTGGAGGCCGCGACGTTCACAGTCCAGTGACAGGCGCCGCTGACGTTGCACGGGCGGCCCGCTTCAAAGGTTTGATAGGCGCCGACCTTGTTGCCGATATGGTGGCCCTGCGAGGCCCTGGAATCCATGGTCTCGCGGAATTGATATTCGAGCCCCTCGTCGGTGAAATAGCCCTTTTCCTCGGCAACCCATTCATGCAGGCGGAAATGCGGGGCGACGACGAATTTTTCCATGGATTGTTCCTCCAGAACGCGCCCGGACCAGGTCCCGACGACAACCTGGGAAACACCCTATATTGTCGCGTCTGAATTGATAATCCCCTGTTTTATGGATAGATTGGTATCCAAACGTGGACAATCTCCATGGACCGTTTCGAGCAGATGCGCGTGTTCGCCTGCGTGGTGGAGGCCGGCGGCTTCACCCGCGCGACGCAACGCGCGGGCATGTCGCGCGCCGCCCTCAGCAAACTCGTCCTGCAACTGGAGGAACGGCTCGACGCGCGCCTGCTCAACCGCACGACACGGCAAGTCGGCATGACCGAAGCGGGCCGCCTTTTCTACGAACAATGCCGCCGCATTCTCGACGACGTCTCGACCGCCGAACAATCGGCGGCGCGCGCGGGCACGGAGCCGCAGGGCGAATTGCGCGTCGTCGCGCCGACCAATTTCGGCCTGGCCCATCTCGGCGCGGCGATCACCGAATTTCTGATCGCCCATCGCGAACTGAAAATCGACCTCAGCCTCAACGACCGCGCCATCGATCCCATCGACGGCGGCTACGACCTCGCCATCCGCGTCATTAATTCATCGCTGCCCGACAGCGCCAGCCTCGCGGCGACGAAACTCACGACGTCGCGCCGCATCCTCTGCGCTTCGCCCGACTATCTCGCCCAACGCGGAATCCCCGGTCATCCGCGCGATCTCTCGAAACACGAATGCCTGAGCTATTCCTACGTCGACGATCCCCGCAACTGGCGGCTGCGCGCCGATGGAAAGGAACATGTCGTCGGCGTGACCGGCCGCATCGTGACGAGCGCCGGACAGGTGCTGCGCACAGCGGCGGCCGCGGGCCTCGGCATCGCCTATGGGCCAACGATCTTCTTTCGCGAAGAACTCGCGGCGGGACGCGTCGTGCCGGTCTTGCCGGACTACGAGCTGCCGCAAGCCTCGATCTACGCGATCTACCCGGTCAGCCGCCATCCCTCGCCGAAGGTGAGAGCCTTCAACGCGTTCATGCAAAAGTTTTTCGCGGGGAAATTCGCGTGAGCGGCGCCGGTGTCGCCTGTCCTCGCGCGCGCCTCGCGCTGCGCATCATGATCGCCGCGTTGTATCTCGCCGCGGGCGTGCTGCATGTCGATGCGCCCGGCGGCTTTTTGCCGATCGTCCCGGATTGGGTTCCCTACCCGCGGGAAGTCGTCGTCTACACCGGCTTTTGCGAAATCGCAGGCGCGGTCGGCCTGCTGATCCCGCGAACGCGCCGAGGGGCGGCCTGGGCGCTGGCCCTGTACGCGCTCTGCGTTTTCCCCGCCAACATCAAGCACGCCTTCGATCACGTCGTGCTTCCCGGTATTCCCGATACGTGGTGGTATCACGCGCCGCGACTGCTGCTGCAACCAGCGCTGATCTGGGCGACGCTGTTCAGCGCCGCAATCAACTTCAGGCGCAAATCGCCGCGCCGGACGTGACAGCTTCCACGCGGCAAGCGATAATCGGCGTTGAAACACCCGGGAGCGGACAATGTTGCGAAGACTTCTCGGCGCCGCCCTGTTGTTCGCGGCGGTCGTCGCGCCGGCGAAAGGGCAGCCGATGACGAAAGTCAACATCGGCGTCACCAATTCGGCCACCGACGTCGGCTTTTTCATCGCCCACAAGAAGGGCTATTACCGCGACGAGGGCATCGACGCGCAATTTATCGTCTTCGATTCCGCCGCCAGGATGATCGCGCCGCTCGCCTCGGGCGATCTCGATGTCGGAGCGGGCGGCATCTCCGCCGGGCTTTACAACGCGGTGGGGCGCGGCATCGACATCCGCATGGTCGCCGACAAGAATTCGACGCCGCCCGGCAGGGCCAGCACCAAGCTGCTGATCCGCAAGGACCTCATTGAGTCCGGACGCTACAAAAATCTCCCCGACATCAAGGGCATGAAACTCGCCAATTCCGCGCTCGGCGGTTCGGGCACCGGCACATTGAAAAAGCTGCTTGACCGCGCCGGCCTAAAATGGGGCGACGTGGAGGAAGTGTTCATGTCCTTCTCGCAGCAGGTCGTCGCGCTGCAAAACAAGGCCATCGACCTCGCCCTGCCCGCCGAGCCACAGGCGACAGACGCCATCCGCAATGGCGCGGTGCGCCTGCTGGGCGACGATGAAATCTATCCCAATCACGCCATATCCGCGGTGATCTATCCCGGCCATTTCGCCAAAAAGACCGATCTCGCCACGCGTTTCATCAAGGCCTATCTGCGCGGCGTGCGCGATTTCAACGACGCGCTCGAAAACGGCGTTTTTGCCGGCCCGCGCGGCGAGGAAATTGTCGCCGTCCTCGCCGAATATTCGCTGATCAAGGACGCCGCGGTTCATCGTTCTTTCGTGCAAAGCGCCATCAATCCCGACGGCGCGCTCAATCCAGCGAGCCTGCAAACGGATTTCGACATTTTCCGCGAAGTGAAGCTGATTGAAGGCGACGTGACGGTTGAAAAAGCCGTCGATATGTCGTTTCTGCAAGCCGCTCTCAAGCAATTGGGTCCCTACAAGCGCGCGTCGAAATGATTTCGACGTCCCGGAGGAAGTCATGAAGAAGTTTTTCACGCTCGTCGCGGCGGCGCTGCTCGCCGCATGCGCGCCCGCCGCCGCGCAAACGCCGCTGAAGAAAGTCACCGTCGGCGGCACGCTGTCGGCAACCGACATTGGCCTGTGGGTCGCCCACAAGAAGGGCTATTTCAGGGACGAAGGCATCGACGCCGAATTCATCACCTTCGATTCCGCCGCGCGCATGATCGCGGCGCTCGGCACCGGCGAACTCGACGTCTCCGCGGGCGGCCACTCGGCGGGCCTTTTCAACGCCGTGGCGCGCGGCATCGACATACGCATGGTCGCCGACAAGAGCCAGAACGTCGTGGGGCGCTCCAGCATCAAGCTGCTGGTGCGCAAGGCGCTGGTCGATTCCGGCCGCTACAAGACTTTCGCCGATCTCAAAGGATTGAAGGTCGCGGAAGCCGCGCCCGGCGGTTCGGCCTTCACCGTCATCGTGAAGTTTCTCGAAAAGGGCGGCCTCGCCTACAACGACATCGAGCGCGTCTACATGAGCTTCCCGCAAATGTCGGTCGCTCTGCAAAGCGGCGCGATCGACGTGGCGCTGCCTGCGGAGCCTTCGGTGACGCAAGCCCTGCGCATGGGCGGCGTCGTCGCCGTCGCCAATGATTACGACGTCTATCCCATCCACCAGATTTCTGAAATCATGTATTCGGGAAAGTTCGCCAAGACCAACACCGAGACCGCCCGCAAGTTCATGCGCGCCTTCCTGCGGGGCGTGCGCTATCACAACGACGCGCTGGGCCCCAACGGCGAATTCGTCGGCGCGCAAGGCGACGAAGTCGTCGCCATCGCCGTCGAATACGGCCCTTTCAAGGATCCGGCCTTGTGGCGCTCGTTCATCCTCAGCTCCTGCGGCCCCGACGGAACACTGCACGTGCCGAGCCTGAAAGAGGACCTCGACCTCTTCAAAAAGCATAAATACATCGAAGGCAATGTCGAGATCGATCAGGTCATCGACACCAGCTTCGCCGAATGGGCGGTGAAGGAACTCGGGCCCTACACCAGGAAGTGATCCATGCGCCGTAACATCGCGTTTGCCGCGGGCGTTCTCTTCGCCTGCGGCGCGCACGCCCAACAACCCGTGCGCGTCAACGTCGGCATAGCCAATTCCGCGACGGATGTCGGCCTCTTTGTCGCGGCGAAAAAAGGTTATTTCGCGCGCGAAGGCATCGACGCCAATTTCATCTCTTTCGATTCCGGCGCTCGCATGATCGCGCCTTTCGCGTCCGGCGACCTCGATGTCGGCGGCGGCGGCCCCTCCGCCGGCCTCTACAACGCCGTGGCGCGCGGCATCGACATCCGCATTGTCGCCGACAAGGGTTCGACGCCGAAGGGCCGCCCCGTCAACTTTCTCGTTGTGCGCAGGGATCATGTGGAGAGCGGGCGCTACAAAACGCTCGCCGACCTCAAGGGCATGAAGATCGGCGGCGCGGCGCCCGGCGGTTCCGCGACGACTACGCTCGACAAACTGCTCGAGCGCGCGGGCCTGCGCATCGCCGATGTCGAGCGCGTCTATCTTGGCTTTCCGCAACAGGCCGTCGCCTTGCAAAACAAGGCGATCGACGCCGCGTTGCCGACCGAGCCCGCCACGACGCAAGTGGTGAAAAGCGGCGCCGCCGTGCGCATGATCGGCGACGATGAAATCTATCCCGACCATCAATTGACCGTCATTCTCTACGGCGGCCTGTTCATTCGCAACAAGCCGGAGACCGCGCGCAAGTTCATGCGCGCCTATTTGTTGGCTGTTCGCGAATATTCAGACGCCGTCGTCGACGGAAAACTCAGCGGCGTCAGGGGCGAGGAGATGATTTCGATCCTCACCGGGATGAGCCAGATCAAGGACGCGGATCTCTACCGCGGCATCGTCGCCGCCAATATCGATCCGAACGGAATGCTCGGCGTGCAAAGCCTGAAGGACGATCTCGCCATCTTCGCCAGGGAAGGCCTCATTGAAGGCAAGGTCGACATGGACAAGGTCGTTGATTCCTCGTTCGCCGAAGCCGTGGTGAAGGAGATCGGCGCCTATGTCCGCAAATGAACCGCGCGCGCGGCTCGAATTTGGAAAGGCCGCCCAATGATTGCCCGCCTCGCCGCCATCGCGATAATCGCCGCTCCCTGCGCGCCGACGCTCGCGCAGCCGATGATTCCGCTCAACGTGGGCGTTTCCTTTTCGGCCAGCGACGCGGGCCTTTTCGTCGCCGAGGCCAAGGGCCATTTCAAACGCGAAGGCCTCGACGTGAATTTTATCGCGTTCGATTCGGGCGCGCGCATGATCGCGCCCTTCGCGTCGGGCGATCTCGACATCGGCGGCGCCGGCCCCTCGGCGGCGCTCTACAACGCCGCCGCGCGCAACATCGACATCCGCATTGTCGCCGACAAGGGTTCGACGCCGAAGGGCCGCCCCATCACCTATCTTCTCGTGCGCAGGGATCACGTGGAGTCCGGCAGATACAAGGGCTTCGCCGATCTCAAGGGGATGAAAATCGCCAATTCCGCGCCGGGCGCTTCCGCCAACACCGTTCTCGCCAAATTGTTGCGGCGCGCGGGTCTCGGCGTCGACGACACCGAACGCGTTTACATGGGCTTCCCGCAACAAGCCGTCGCCTTGCAAAACAAAGCGGTGGACGCGGCTCTGCCGCTTGAGCCCTCGGCCTCCGCGGCGGTCAACAGCGGCGCCGCCGCGCGCGTCGCCGGCGACGATGAAATCTATCCAGGGCACCAGATCGCGACGATTTTTTACACGGGCGCCTTCATCCGCGACAAACCGGAAGCCGCGCGCAAATTCATGCGGGCCTACATCGCGGGCGTGCGCGATTATTCAGACGCGCTCGTCGATGGCAGGCTCGCCGGCGACAAGGGAGAGGAAATCGTCGCCATGCTCGCGCGCTACACCCAGATCAAGGACCCCGCCGTGCATCGCGCGGTCTCTCCGGTTCATGTGGACCCCGACGGCAAGCTCGGCGTTGAAAGCCTGAGGGAGGATCTTTCGATCTTCGCGGCGGAAGGCCTGATCGAAGGCAAGGTGAACATGGACAAGGTCATTGATTCCTCGTTCGCCGAAGCCGTCGTGAAGGAACTTGGACCCTACAAGCAAAAATAGACATGCCCCGCGGTTCGGAGACGACACGATGGCAAGATTGATTTACGCGCTGGTTTTCGCGCTCTGCGCCGCGGGAGCGTCGGCGCAACCCCTCATCCCCGTCAACGTCGGCATGACCGGCACGACGACGGATGTTGGACTTTACGTCGCCGACAAAAAGGGCTTTTTCCGCGCCGAAGGGCTCGAGGTCAAGCTCAACATCTTCGATTCCGCCGCGCGCATGATCACGCTGTTCGCCTCGGGCGCCCTCGACGTGGGCGGCGGCGGGCCATCCGCCGGACTCTACAACGCCGTGGCGCGCGGCGTCGATATCCGCATCGTCGCCGACAAGAACCAGACCGTGCCCGGCCGCGGCGCGCAGTTCATGATCGTCCGCAAGGACCTTGTCGACAGCGGGCGCTACAAAACGCTCGCCGATCTCAAGGGCATGAAAATCGTCTCCCCCGCGCCGGGGGGCTCCTCCACCACGACGCTCGACAAGGTGTTCGAGAAGGCCGGCGTCACGCTCAACGATGTGGAGCGCGTGTTCATGCCGTTGCCGCAGCAAGTCGCGGCGCTCGCCAACAGAGCCGTCGACGGCGCTTTGATGGCGGAGCCCATAGCGTCCGAGGTCGTGCGCCTCGGCGTCGGCGTCCGCGTGCTCGCGGATGATCAGGTCTATCCCAATCATCAGGTCGCGGTGCTGCTCTACGCCGGGCAGTTCGCAAAAAAGGGCGACGCCGCCACGCGCTTCATGCGCGCCTATCTGCGCGGCGTCCGCGCCTACGCCGATGCGATTGTCGACAACAAATTCGTCGGCGCGCGTGGCGATGAAATCGTGTCGATCATCGCCGAATATTCGCATTTGAAGAACGCCGACATCATTCGCGCCATCACCCCGGCCGCGCTGCATCCCGACGGAACCCTGCACATGCCGAGCCTGCGCGAAGACCTCGAAATTTTCCGCAAGCAAGGCCTCATCGAGGGCGCCGTCGCCGTTGAGCAAACGGTGGACGCGAGTTTCGCTGAAACCGCCGCGAGGCAGCTGGGGACGTATATACACCCCTAGCCGCGCCCTCACTTCTCCCCGAACTTCTCCTGCAAATACGCCGCGATCGTCTTGCCCTCGTCCGCCGTTAGCGGCGCGCCAACCTGGATCATGCGCGCGACGACGCGGTCCCAATCCTTGCGGCCGTGACGCGGCACGACGACGCGCGTGAGGTCGTGACAGGCCGTGCCGCAGCGCTGCTGCACGAGGTCCTTGCCCGCGCCGTCGGGCAGCGCCGCAACTTCGAATTTCGGCACGTTGACGCCCGGACCGAAATTCGCGGCGAGATAATCCACGACGACATCGACCTCCGTATCGCTCACCTGCGCGCCGCGGTCGAACATGTCGTAGACATGCTCGCGCCACCCCGCCGCGCTCTTGCGCATGATGTTGATGATGTTCGTCGTGTGGCATTGCGAACAGGCGACCGCGACAATGTCGCGTCCCTCGCCCGGCGGCAGTTGTGGAGGAGACTGCGCGAAGGCGACGGTGGAAAGCGCAGCTGTCGCGGCGGCGATCAAAACGAGCTTTCTCATGTTTACACCATCCGCTTGCGCTTGGAGGCCACGGAATAGGCGGGATGCCACGCCGAGGCGGCGCCGATGCCGTTGCGCGCCAGATTGAAGTCGAGCAGATAGGGCCGCCCCTCCGCGTTGGCTTTTTTCGCGCGCGACACGGCTTCCTGAATCTTGCGCGGGTCCTTCACAATCTCCGCGTCGACGCCAAAAGCCTGCGAAGTCTTGGCGTAATCGACATCGGGCGAGCCCAGATAACAGGTCATGTCGCGTCCCGCCTGGAACTGCGTGCCGCCGCTCATCCAGATGCGGTTGCGCTCGTTGTTGTAGCTGCGGTTGTTGAGCACGATGATCGTGACGGGCGATTGATAGCGCGAGATCGACCACAAAGGCTGCGGGCCGCTGAACAGGAACGAACCATCGCCGACAACGCCGACAACGGGACGATCGGGCTTGGCGAGCTTGACGCCGAACGCGCCCGCCATGCCCCAGCCCAGAATGTTCGGCCCCGTGCCAATATAGGTCTTGTCGTCCGGGCCCCAGCTCATGAAGGCGTCCATGCGCTTGCCGCTGTCGACGTCGTTCACATAGATCGTGTCGCGTTCGAGCGAAGCCTCGAGTTCAATGCCCAACCGCTCCATGGTGATGTCGCCGTCGTAGGGCGTTTCCTTGATGACGCGGTCCAGCAGCTTGCGCTGCTTCGAGGTGAACTCCGCCGTGCGCGCCAGACGCTCGGCTGCGATCTCCTTGAGCCGCGCCGGCGTCGCCAGCGCCTTCACCGCGTCGATGAGATCGCGCGTGCCCAGTTGAATGTCGGTGACCATGCCGAGCTCCACCGGCGCGCCGCGCGCCAGCGAGGTGGGATCGCGCCGCATGGAAATCTGCTTTGCGCCCGGCATGTGCTGCTCGCCGTGCTTCGAGCCGATGTTGAGATGCACATCGACCGCGCCGGGAAAGCGCATCTGCCGCAGCAGCGGCCCGATATAGAGCGGATGCTTCGACGGGAACGGTTTCGTCCAGAATCCGAGCGAACCGCCCTGCCCCGCGACGGGCAGTCCCAGCAATTCCGCGAGTTCGAGAATTTCCTTGCCCGCGTCGTTCTGAAAAACCTCGTCGCCGATCGACAGCAGCGGGTTCTTCGCTTCGATGATCATCCGCGCGGCGGCCTCGATGTCCAGCTTGTCGGGGCGGACCTTCATCGACACGTTGAACAGCGACTTGTCGAAAATCTGCGCCGTCGCTTCCGTGCGCAGCAGATTTTCCGGGAACGAAAGATAGACCGGCGCGGCGGGCGCGGTGGTGGCGAATTTCACCGCCCGGCGCGTCGTCTCGGCGATGGTCGTCGTCGCGCTCGCCATCCAGTGCCATTTCGTCATCGGCTGGGTGACGCGCTCAATCCCCTCGTATTCCTGCATCTGCTCGCGCCCGACGCTCTCCTGGCTGACGGAGGAAGCCGCCACGAGAATTGGAATTTGATCCTTGTAGGAATTGACCATCTGCGCGACGGCGTTGGGCAGGCCGACGCTCGCGACAACGACGACGCCGAGTTTTCCCGAAGCGCGCGCATAGCCGTCGGCCATGGCGACGACGGCGCCTTCCTGCACGCCCTTGATGAGTTGAATGCCGGATTCATCCACCAGAGAATCGAAAATCGGCGAATCCGACGTCGAGGGATTGAAGAAGATGAATTCGACGCCGGCGGCCTTGAGCTGCTGGGTGAACAGCGCGCCGCCCGTGCCTTTCATTTCGCGAATTTGCGCCGGCGCGGCGGCGGCGGTTTGCGCGGCGGCGGGCGGGGCGAGCGATTGCGCGATGGTCTTTGCCGCCCCCGCCGTGAGACCGGCGGCGGTGAGGCCTTTGGTCAGACTGCGTCGCGAAATGCCCTTGTCGAGATATTGCTTGAAGAGTTCCTTCATGGCGAATCCTCCGATGTGTCGGCCGCGTTTTCGCGGGCCGTTGCGGGGAGCCTAGCATATGCGCGGTCGATGCCAAACGCGGCGTCCAAAGCCGTTCTGCCCGCCGCCGGCGATTCAGCGGGCTGTTGAAATGGTCCTGCGCCGCCCTCGTGCTTCGAGACGGCCCTTCGACAAGTTCGGGAGCCGCGGCTTTCCTGCGCAATTCTTTCAGCGCCCCGCTCAGGCCACCTTCGCGCCGCCCCGCGAACCCGCGGGTGCCCCGCCCTGCGCCCAGATTTCCGCCGCCCGCCGCCCCGCGTCGCGCAGCTCCGTCAAAAAGTTCCAGTCGACATTGGTCGCGCTTTTGTTGACGAGATCCTGCACCTCGTCCTCCGCCGCGATCGTGTCGATGCGCAAAGCCTGCAATTTGTCGGTCGCGCCGACTTCCGCGCCAATGCGCAGGGCTTCCAGCTGCGCGTTCAGGGTCGCGTTGAAATGAATGCGGTCAATGTGTTTGCGGATGTCGTGCCGCGTGCGGGGCAGGCCCTCCGCCCGCGCCGGCGTCAGTTGCACCACCAGAATATGCGCGCTGCGCGATTCGTGCGCCAGCGGCGCCAGCGGCGGGTTGAGCGCGTAGCCGCCGTCCCAATAGGCCTCGCTGTCGATCATCACCGCCTGCTGATATTGCGGCAGGCAGGCGGAGGCGAGCACAGCGTCGAGACTGAGATCGGCGTTGCGGAACATGCGCAATTTGCCGTCGCTGACGCGTGTTGTCGCGATCATCACGCGCAAGGCGTCGGCGCCGGCGAGCCGGGCGAAATCGATATTGTCCAAAAGGCTGGCGCGCAGCGGATTGAGGTCAAGCGGATTGAACTGATAGGGCGACATGACCGTGGCGAGAAAGTCGAGCCCCGCCTCTTTGCCCAGCCCGCCAAAGCCGAGCCCCGGAGAAGCCTGGCTCAGGCCGCGCCAGAAACGCTCCAGCCGCGCCCGGGCCTGCTCCCTCCCGCCTTCCAAAAGGCCCGCCGCCAGCAACACCGCGTTGATAGCCCCGGCGCTGGCGCCCGAAACCGTGTCAAAGGCAAGGTCGTCGTCTTCCAGCAGCCGGTCGAGCACGCCCCAGGTGAATGCGCCAAACGAGCCGCCGCCCTGCAGGGCGAGGGAGACTGACTTGCCTTTGGCTTTGGGGGCGGCGCCCGGCGCGGGGCGCAACAGGGACAGGGCGAGATCGACGATCGTCATGAAATCCTGCTCCGGTGAATGAACCGAATGATTGTGCAATGCAGCGTAAATTGCAAGCGCAAAAATGATGCAGTGCGATATATTGGAAAAATATTGATATATTTCAATGATTTATATAAATTTATTGCGCAATATAGACGCGGGACTGCGCCTGAACAGGAAGCGCGGTTTTGCGATCCGCCCGCAAACGCGCTGTTCCTGTCTCTCCCCTCCCCGTTCCTGCACGCGAAGGGGTCGGGGGCGAGCGTTTCCGGTTAGCCAAAGCAATTGACACAGATGTCGCTTGAGGCGCGGATTAAAATGCAGGGGACTGAGACCAGAAGCGCCAAAGCACGGCTTCTCGGGACTAGATCTATAGCAAAGACAAAGGCAGCTCCGGGCTGCGGTTTTCAACGCGGCAAGCCCCCGCGCAAGGCGAAGGCGGCAAGCGATGCGATGCTGTCCCCGTAATTCCAGACGAATCTTTAAATGCGCCCGTGGCAATCGATTTTTCGCGTTTCGGCGGAGCCAGGGCATAATTCGCAGTAAGCAGTCTTACTTTCTTCGGAGGGACGTGGAATTTTAGGCCGGTCGCGATCGGCGGCAGGTCGTACCCGGCGTATGTCCTTTTCGCCACAAAGGTGTTCGATGAGGCTCAATGTACGACGTGTTGTCACTGGCCACGATGAATCCGGTCGCGCCGTCGTGAAAATCGACGACATCGCCAAAACGTGATCTCGCTCCGGCCGGGCGCCGCGTCCCCCGTCATCTGGTCGACCGAAGTGTTTCCAGTCGTCAACGCGGGCGATGACGATCCGGGCTCCCGGATGCTGGGCACGACGCGGGAGAACGGCACAATTTTTCGTGTCGTGCGATACGAGCGCCTGCGACGTGGGGAAGGCGGGTTCAGATGTACAATTTTTCTTTCTCAAGCCCCTTGTAGAGATCCGCCACAAACTCGCCGTAGCCATTGAACAGCAGCGTCGGGCGGCGGTTGCCGGTGCCCAGCACTTCCTCGGTGGCCTGGCTCCAGCGGGGATGCGGCACCTGCGGGTTCACATTGGCCCAAAAACCGTATTCGCCGGGCCCCGCTGTCTCCCAGAACGTCTCCGGACGCTTTTCCACAAAGCTGATTTTGGTCAGCGATTTGATGTGCTTGAAGCCGTATTTCCAGGGCGTGTGCAGGCGCAGCGGCGCGCCAAAAGTCTTGCCCAGCGGTTTGCCATAGGCGCCGGTGACCATCAGCGACATATCGTTGACGGCTTCCGCCATCGTAAGCGCTTCAACGTAGGGCCAGGGGAAGAAGCTGCGCTGGCCCGGCGCCATTTTGGGATCGAGGAAGGTTTCGAAGCGGATGAACTTCGCGGAGGACAGCGGCTTGGCAAAATCGACCAGCGCCTTCAACGGAAAGCCCGTCCACGGCACGGTCATCGACCACGCCTCGACGCAGCGATGGCGGTACAGGCGCTCTTCCAGCGGCATGGCCTTGAGGAGATCGTCGATGCCGACATCGCGCGCCTTTTCCACGAGCCCGTCGATTTTTACCATCCAGGGCCGCGTTTTCAGGGATTCAGCGGCGGAGAACACGTTCTTTGACAGGCCAAACTCGTAAAAATTGTTGTAATGCGACGCCGTCGCCTCCGGCGTCAGATCGCGGTCGAGCTTGTAAAGTTCGTTGCGCCTGGCCGGATACATGGCAGCCGTCGGATCGGCCTGCGCCATGGCAAGGCTCGACAACCCCGGCAGGAGGGACCCCGCGCCGGCAAAAGCCGCCCCGCGCATCAACGCGCGGCGATCGAGAAAGACGGATTCCGGCGTGGCCTGGCTTTCGCGGATTTCCCAGCCCTTGCGGCGAATAATGTTCATGGCGCAAATCTCCTGTAACTTTGCGGGAATCTGACGCGAACCGCCTTCACAAGCAAGTCACTTGCGCGCGAGAAGGATTTCAGACGGGGCCGCGGCGTGATTCCCCTTGCCGCGCGTTCACGCGGGACGCTAAGCACTGTTTACGCATGCGGGAGCTGTTAATGACGAAGGCGGTGGTCGGCATCATCGGCGGATCAGGGGTTTACGACCTGCCAGGCCTCGAGACCGCCCACGAGGAGAGTATTGCGACCCCCTGGGGCGAGCCCTCCGATGTCCTGCGGTTTGGCCGTGTCGGCGGGACGGACGCCGTGTTTCTGCCCCGTCATGGGCGCGGCCACGTGCTGTCGCCCTCCGATATCAACTACCGCGCCAATATCGACGCGATGAAACGCGCCGGCGTCACCGACCTTGTGTCGGTCTCCGCCTGCGGCTCGTTCAAACCGGAGCTTCCACCCGGCCACTTTGTCCTCGTCGATCAATATGTGGATCGCACCATCGCGCGCGCTTCCTCGTTCTTCGGCAAGGGCTGCGTGGCGCATGTGTCGATGGCGCATCCGGTCTCGCCGAAACTCGTCGCGCGCCTTTACGCGGCGGCGCTGGCGGAAAACATCCCCGTGAAAAAAGGCGGGACTTACATCTGCATGGAAGGCCCGCAATTCTCGTCGCTGGCGGAATCGCTCACCTACAAGGGTCTCGGCTACGACGTCATAGGGATGACCGCCATGCCCGAGGCAAAGCTCGCGCGCGAAGCCGAAATGTCCTACGCGACCATCGCCATGGTCACGGATTTCGATTGCTGGCATCCCGATCACGACGCGGTGGATGTCGCGTCCGTGATCAGGATCATGCAGGAGAACGCGGAAAAAGCCGCGCGTCTGCTGGCGCATCTGTTGCGGGATTTTCCCGGCGAACACGAGCCGTGCCCCATTGGCTCGGACCGCGCGCTCGACACCGCGATCATGACCGCGCCCACGCTGCGCGATCCCGCGCTGATGAAGAAGCTTGAGGCTATTTTGGCGCGGGTGACGAAGCGCACATGAGGCCCCTCGCCGTCAGAAAATAAAATCTCCCGCAACCAGACTGGCGACGCCATAGACCAGTGTGCGGTCGCCGCCGAAAGTGACTTGCGTATTGTTGTTGGCGGTGGCGAAGGAGAGCGACGCCATGGAGAAACCGCGTCCGGTAAAATCGATCTTCGATCCCGCCGTCCAGCCGGAGATCTGGTCGAAGCCCGAGCCCGCGACATCGTAGATGTAGCGATCCGCGCCGCCCTGCGAGTAAAAAATATCGTCGCCGGCGCCGCCCTTGAAAATATCGACGAAGGTCGAGCCGAAGATCGTGTCCGCGCCCGCGCCGCCGTTCAGCGTGCTGCCGGCGGTGGGATTGCCGACGATAACATCGCCCTGGTTGTTGCCGGTCACGACGTTGGCGACGCCCGCGAGGTTGATGCGCTCGACATTGGCGCCGACGGTGTAGGCGGTGTTGGCGGCGGTCGATATCCACGCGGTGTCCGA
>JANYDZ010000344.1 GCA_025363375.1 Hyphomicrobiales bacterium | reverse complement strand
GAACAAGCCGGGCGCCAACACCGCACTTGCGGCGGCGCAGGTCGCGAAAGCGTCGCCCAACGGCTATACGTTGTTCGTGGTGATGGATGTCACCATGGTGCTCAATCCGCTCACCAGCAAGAATATGTCCTACGACCCCGTCAGGGATTTCGCGCCGATCAGCCTGCTATCGAAAAACACGTCGCTTTTAACCGTGCACGCCGACGGTCCCAAAAGCGTCAAGGAGCTGATCGCGCTGGGCAAGGCCAATCCGGGAAAACTCAATTTCGGCGCGGGCATCGTCACGACGCGGCTGGGCGCGGAATTGTTCAACAAGGAGACCGGGATTGTCGCGCAATTCGTACCGTTCCAGGGCAGTCCGCCAACAGTGCAGGCGTTGTTGTCGAAATCCGTTGATTACATCGTCGATGGGCAGGCCTCAAGCCTGCCGCTGATTCAGTCCGGCCATTTTCGCGCTTTGGCGAAAATGAACAACGGGCCGGTGCCGGCCTTGCCGGATTTGCGTTCGCTCGCGGTGGAGGCTGGCGCGCCGGCGCTCGACGACATTTCCACATGGATCGGTCTTGTGGCGCCGACGGGCACGCCGCGCGGGATTATCGACAGGATTCAACGCGATGTCGCGACGATCTATGGCGACCCCGCGATGGTGGAGCGGCTGCTGAAGGCGGGCATCAATCCTGTCGCCGACAATCCCGAGACGTTCGCGGCGTTTGTACAGAGTGAAATGGCGCGTTGGGGCAAGGTTGTGAGGGATGCGGGGATTGAGTTGAACTGAGCGGGAACTTCACTTCCGCTTCCCCGTCTCAGGCACGTAAAACACCAGCAACGACGCGACCACCGTTGCGCATCCAGCGGTAAAAAGGAAGGCAGAGCCGTAGTTGAACTGCTCCACCAGTACAGCGAAGATGATCGGGCTGAGAGCGCCGCCGCCCTGGCCGGTGAAACGCCAGAGGCCCAGAAACGTGCCGCGCGCTTGCGGCGGGGCAACGTCGGTTCCCACCGTCTGGACCGAGCCGCCGGTCAGCGCCTGTGTCGCGACGGCGACAAAAAACAGCGCGACATACCAGCCGTACGAGAGCTCCATGAAGGCTGAAATCGCCAGAAGGATCATTGAAATGGCCACGCCGCCAAAGCCCGGCACCATCGTGCGTTTGCGGCCGAAACGATCGAGAATCCATCCCGCGATAAAGCCGATCGGCCAGGAAATGACGGCGCCGCCGGTGGCGAGAAAGCCGATCTCCCGGGGTCCCAGATGATAGGCGAAAGCCGCGTAAAGATGCAGCAAATCGGCGCCAACCGGTCCGCGGCTCAGACCGGCGAAGAGGGCGACGCCAAAAAACGGCAGGCGCGGCAGAATCATTTCACGCATGGACATCTTGCGCGGCGCATCGCGCGATTGCGCTTTCTCCGCGCGCGATTTGTCGCGTAATTCATTTTTTTCCCGCGCGATTGTCAGCGCGGGAACGAGCGCCAGCAGCGCCAGCGCGCCATAGGCGAGAAACGGCGCGCCCGTCCCCCATTCGCTGGCGATCATGCCGCCCAGCGCCGGGCCGGCCAGTCGGCCGGTGTTGTCCATGCCGAACATCCAGCTGATCAGCTTTCCACGTTCGCCGGGCTCGGCGTCGCGGGAGATTGTGGCGATGCGTCCCATCACCCACATCTGCGCGGCAAAGCCGTTGAAAAAGCGCAGCGCCAGCAATTCGGGAAAGGAATGGGCGAAGTAAACGAGGAAGGCCGTCGCCGAGGTGAGCAGCGGCGCGCTGATCGCCACCCAGCGGATTCCGAAGCGGTCAATCATCCAGCCGGAGGGTATCGTCGCCGCGAAATTGCCGACGAGAAAGGCGGTCACCACGCCGCTGGCGACGCCGAAGCTCACGTCGAAAGATTTCGCCAGGGTTGGCACCGCGGGCAAGGCGACGCCGGCGCCGAGCGCGATGACGAGGGCCGGCAGATAGGTCACGAAAAAGGCGCTCCAGGACAGCGCCGTTTGCGGCTTTTGCGCGCCGCTTTCGGGCGGCGGAGACGAAATCATGTTCATAAGATCTTGTATCTGGCGGCGGGGTGGCCGGGAAGGATGCGATCGCCCGCGCCGAACAGTTTTTCCCGGAAGGAGCCACCCTTGTACGCGTGTTTGTATACGCCGCGGTTTTGCAGTTCGGGGATGACGAGATCGATAAAGTCGATCAGATGTTGCGGTTCGCCCGAGCGCTGTAGATTGAAGCCGTCGATGTCGGCCAGCGCCATCCAGTCCTCAAGTTCATCGGCGACTTCGGCCGGCGAGCCCACGATGAAACATTCGCGTCCCGCTTGCGCGCCGAAGGTTGTCATGTCGCGCAGGCGTTCGAGGGATTTGTTTTCCTTCAGGAGATATTCGACGACGGTGGCGATCCCCTG
Organism: Hyphomicrobiales bacterium; assembly: GCA_025363375.1. Classification (GTDB taxonomy): domain Bacteria; phylum Pseudomonadota; class Alphaproteobacteria; order Rhizobiales; family Beijerinckiaceae; genus Terripilifer. The sequence continues at coordinate 11,742 of JANYDZ010000344.1, read as the reverse complement.
CGTCGCCGGGCGTCCGTCGGCGCCCTGGAAAATTTGTTTCGACAGATCGATCCCGGAAAGCCCGGAGTAGAGGGCCAGCATGCCTTCTGCGTCCACGTGCCTGGCCAGCGCTTCATATTTGGCGCGCGCTTCGGCTTGCGTCGGCGCCGTGACGATTGTCGCCATCATGATGAACTTGATGTGATCGGGGTCGCGTCCATCGGCGCGCGCGCGGTCCTTGATTTCCCCGACGCGTTCGGCTGTCTGCTTTTTGGGAAGGCCGGAGAGAAAGACGCATTCGGCGTGTTTGGCCGCGAACACGCGGCCGCGTTGCGAGCCGCCGGCCTGATAGAGGACGGGGGTGCGTTGCGGCGAGGGTTCGCACAAATGCACGCCGCGCATTTTAAAGTGCGTTCCCTCGTGCAAAATTTCACGCACCTTGTCGCCGCGCGCGTAAATTCTGTTGGCCTTGTCGCGGACGACGGCGTCGTCCGCCCAGCTGCCTTCCCATAATTTGTAGACCACCTCCATGTATTCATCGGCGTAGTCGTAGCGGTCGTCGTGATCGCGCTGCTGGTCCCGGCCCATGGCGCGGGCGGCGCTGTCCTGAAAGCCGGTGACGACGTTCCAACTGATGCGGCCCTTCGTCAGGTGATCCAGAGTCGAAAACCGGCGCGCAAGCAGATAGGGTTCTTCGTAGGAGAGGTTCGCCGTGACGCCGAAGCACAGATGTTTCGTGGCGTGCGCCATGGTCGGGATCAACAACAGGGGATCGTTCATGGGAAACATCGCGGCGCGCTCCACCGCGGCGCGCGCCTCGCCCTGATAGACGTCGTAGACGCCGTTTGTATCGGCGAAAAATATGGAATCGAACAGGCCGCGCTCGGAGATTTTTGCGACATCCACCCAATAATCGAGGCTGGTGTATTCGCACGCCCGGCTGTCCGGGTGGCTCCACAGGCCGATCCAGTTCTGGCCGGGCGAGTTGGAGTAGAAGGCGTTGATGGAAATTTCCTTCTTTCCGGCTTTCGTCATGGAACAGTCTCGCCTTGAGTTGGAGCGCGTCGCGGCTTCGATGGAATTCTACTTGAAATAATCGTCGAAGAGGCGCGTCCAGCCGGCCAGACTCCGGTCGAGTTCCTCGGGCGTGAGAAATGTCGCCTTGAAGGCGCCGCCATCGGGAATGAGCGAGGGATCCTTGCTTTTGACCCTGGGATGAACCGGCAATTCGCCTGCGTCGGCGAAGATTTTCTGGCCTTCTTCGGAAGCGATGTAGTCGATCAGCAGCTTGCCGGCGTTGGGCTGCGGCGCATTTTTCAGGAGCGACATGACCGAATAGGTGACGAGCGGCGGCTGCATCCTGATCCAGTCGACGGGCGCGCCCTGGCCCGCGCTGATGAAGGCGTGGTTGTTGAAAATTTGCAGGCCGATGGGGAACTCGCCCGCGATCACCTGATCGAGCACCTGCCGTCCCGAGACTTTCAGCGGCGTGATGTTCTGTTTCGATAATTCCGCGAGATATTTTCGCGCCTTCTCCTCGCCCATGGCGATCAGAACGCTGCCCGCGAATCCCTGGCCCGCGGAAATGCTGGGCTGGATGTTCCAGGCCAGTTTGCCCTTCCATTTGGGGTTCAACAAATCCTCGAAAGCGCGCGGTTCGGTTCCCTTCGGCACGAGGTCGGTGTTGAAGCCGGGCGTGTTGATGTAATAATTGCACGCCACCCAATAGCCTTCGGGATCAAACAGCTGCTTTGGGAGATCGACGTCGGGAACCCATTTTTCCACGAGGCCTTCGCGCTTCAACATGGGCGTCGTCTGCGCCCCGTCGAACATGCTGGCCTGAACGCGGCCCGCTTTCGCCTCGCTGATCACGCGCAGTCCAATCTCTGCGGAGTTGGCGCGGACGTAGTTCACGCGGATGCCGTATTTGCGCTCAAAGCCTTCCGCGATGGGGCGCACAATCTGGGGAATAATCTGCACCGTGTACCAGGTGACTTGCCCCTCTTTTTTTGCCGCTTCAATCAGCGCGCCGTCGGCCGCGGACGCGGGCGCGGATGAAAGCAGCGCCAGCGCCAGCGACGCGGTGAAGGTCGGGTTGAGGCGTCTCATGATTTTTCCCTCGGACGCGCGCTGAAAAGACCCGCCCCTGGCTTCGCCCGGCGAGGACGGGCGTTTGTCCTCACTTCAACTGATCCGCCACTTTGGCGATGCCGGCCTTGGCGCAAGCCTCTTCCTGCGCGCCGCCGTTGGGCGTGCCGCTCAGGCCAACGGCGCCGATGGTTTCATCGCCAATCTTGATGGGCACGCCGCCCTGTTGGGGAATGACGTCCTTGAGCATGCGCTGGCCCTGGTTCTGCGTCTCGGTTCGCTGCGCCCATTCGAGCGACGTGCGGCCAAAAGTGTTGGCCGTATAGGCCTTGCGTTGCGACAGTTCGATATTGTGCGGCGAGGCGCCGTCGCCCTGCAGAAACACGCGCAGTCTGCCGGCGCGATCCACGACCGCCACGGAGGCGCGCGCGCCGCATTCGGCGAGCGCGGTCTCGGCGATGACGAGGGCCATGCGGACCGAGACGTTGCGCTCCGAGAGCACTTGGGCGCTGGAGGGCGCGGCGAAAGACAGGACGCCGGCGGCGACGATGATGAGCGGAGTTGAGCGCAGCGACATGAGTGTTTCCTCGGTTGGTTGCGCCGCGCATGACTTCGGCGGCGCCCGACAATAGCATCTGCAGGACGATTGTCGATGAAGGTCCGCCCTTGCAGTCGCGCGGCTAGAACGGCGTGGGACGCTCGTTCAGCTCGATCGCGGTTCCCCAGTTGTCGTGGACGAAGGCGAGCTTGTTGCCGTCGGGCCGGGCCGCAATGGGGCGCGCAAGCTTGACGCCGCCCGCCTCAAGTTTGGCTGCGAAGCCCACGAGGTCTTTCACGTCGAAGCCGATATGGTCGAGGATGCGGCCTGTGGTGGGGATCGTTGGCTTGTCGGTGGCGATGAACGCCAGATTGACGCCGGGAACATCGGCGATCACCAGCGCGCCTTGCGCGCCGGGCTTTGCGCCGAAATGTTTCGCATACCAGGCCTGAATTTCAGGAATGGCCGCTTGCGGAACATGGAAATTGACGCGGTGATTCTGGATCGGCGTTTTTTGCGCCTTGTCCTCGAGAATCTCGATGCGCAATCCATCGGCGGTGGCGAGCCAGGCCTGATCCGTCCGGCCGTTGCCGCCAGGTTCGATCGTCAGTCCCGCCGCCTTCCACTTCGCGACGGCCTCGGCGACGTTTGGCACGCTGAATCCCACGTGGTTGATTACGGTGCCGACAGTGCCGCCGGTCGGCGGCTGGGCGCCGAAGCTCAAATGCTGGAACACAGCAACGCCGGGAAATCTCACGATTTCAAAACCGCCGGGTTTGATCGCGACGCCTCCCAAGGCCACGAACAGCGCCTTGTTCACGGCGATGTCGCGCGAATTAAGATGCCAGTGCCCCATCGTCACACCAGCTTCATTGGGTGGCAGGGCCTGGGCGAAGGCCGAACCGGCGGCGAGGGTCGAAGCGGTCCACAACGCGAGAAGCAGCGCTCTCATGGTCACCTCCTGTTTGGGGCGGCGCCGGGCCGGGGATCGGCGCGGCGCAAAACCTCCGGCGACGACAAAGCACGCGTTGGGCGGCTGGGCAAGCACGCGCTTTGAATTGCGCGCTTTGACTTGCGCCCTTTGATTTGCTTGACAAGCCCACGGGCTCCGCGATTATCAGATATCCTGGACAATGCGCGCGGATAACGTCGCGCCTTGCCGCGCGCCGTGAGCAGCATATGCCAACAGAAGAGATCGCGCAGCCTCCCCCGCTCGGCGCGCCCGGGCTCGTCACGCGGCCGCTCGCGTCTGAAATCGGCGTTGAAATTCTTGGCGTCGATCTTTCGCGCCCGCTCGATGACGCGACTTTCCGAGCCATCGAATCCGCGTGGCTCGACAATTGCGTGCTGCTGGCGCGCGGTCAGAATCTGGATGAGGACGCTCAGGTCGCATTCGCCGCCCGGTTCGGGCCGCTGGGGCAAAACGTCAACAAGCACAATGGCGGTTCCAAACGCCATCCCGCGACGATGCTGATTTCCAATATTCGCGAGAATGGCCAGTTGATAGGCGCGCTCCCGGACGGCGAAATGCTGTTTCATTCGGACCAGTGCTATGTGGAGACGCCGTGTTCGGCGGGCATGCTCTACGGGATCGAGATTCCCTCGCATGGCGGTGAAACCATTTTCGCCAATATGTACCGGGCCTGGGAGACGCTGCCCGGCGATCTCAAGCGCGCGGTCGTGGGCCGCAAGGCCGTCAACATTTTCGAATATTCCGACGCCGAGGGCTATGGCGCGAGCGCGATGGACTTGTTCCCGGCGCCGCCGCCCGGTTCCAAACATTACGCGCACCCGATCGCGCGCGCGCATCCGGCCACCGGCCGCAAGGCGCTTTACGTCAACCGCGGCATGACCATGTGCGTCGAGGGCATGGCGCGGGCCGAGAGCGACGCGTTGCTGACGCGGATTTTCGATCATCAGGAGCAGGCGCGCTTTCAATACGCGCACGCGTGGCGTCCCGGCGATCTGCTCGTGTGGGACAACCGCAGCGCGCTGCATGCGCGCAATGATTTTCCCGCCAACGAGCGGCGCATGTTGCGTCGCGTAACCGTGCTGGGGCAACGGCCGTGCTGACGCGCAGGCCGTGTCGGCGCTTGTTCCTTGCGGCGCGTGTATTATGATGGCGCGCGGCGGCCGGCGCGCCGGCGTTGTGCGAAGGTAAGTGTCATGGCCATGAGCGATTGGAAAGTGCCCAGCTCCCTGCAGCCGAAGGCGGGCGATTATGAATTCGATCTTGAACATGCTTTGTCGTCGGTTCTGCAGATCAGCTCCATCGTGCCGGAGAACGCCTTTTCCGCGGCGACGCTCGGCACCGAACGCGCCGGCAACGCCGTCGTTATCGGCGACGACGGGCTTGTGCTGACCATCGGCTATCTCGTCAACGAAGCCGAATCGATCTGGCTGCGCGCCAACGACGGGCGTGTGGCGCAGGGGCATGTGCTGGGTATCGATCAGAGCTCGGGCTTCGCGCTGGTGCAGCCGCTGGGCGAGCTTGGCCTGCCGGCGCTGAAATTCGGCGATTCCGACGCGCCGCAGATAGGCGACGAAGTTATTCTGGCGGGCGGCGGCGGGCGACAGAGGTCCATCGCGGGGCGCGTCGTGGCGCGCCAACAATTCGCCGGCTATTGGGAATATCTGGTCGACAACGCGATTTTCACCTCGCCCTCGCATCCCAACTGGGGCGGCACGGCGCTGATCGGCGAGGCCGGGCAATTGCTGGGCATCGGGTCGTTGCAGCTGGAGCATTCGCGCGGCGCCGGCAAATCCGAAAACATCAATATGGTCGTGCCGATCAATCTGCTGAAACCGGTGTTGCGGGATATTGTAAAGCGCGGCGAGCCCGACCGGCCGCCCCGGCCGTGGATCGGCGTTTACGCGACCGAGGTTGAAAAGAAAGTCGTATTGATGGGCATCACCGATCGCGGCCCGGGAAAGCGCGCGGATTTGCGCACGGGCGACGTGGTGCTGGCGGTGGCGGGAGCGCCCGTCGTCGATCTCGCCTCGTTCTACAAGGGCCTGTGGGGGTTGGGCGAGGCCGGCGTCGAAGCGCCTTTGACCGTCTATCGCGACGGCCGCAAGTTCAATGTGACGGTGAAGACCGGAGACCGCAACAGGGTCGCGAACGCGCCGAGACTGCATTGACGGGCATGCGCTGGTTCGCGGTCTGTTTTGCGCGCCGCCGCGCGCGGTGATCAAGCGCCTGGGCGCCTTTGTCAGATAAGTGGCTCGGCATATTTCCCTGTCGATGCGCCGAAAGTTCAAGGTCCAGCCATAGCGCGGGCTGGGCGGCCCGTGCTATGGGCGGGTGGAAATTAGCCGGGCTCAGCGCTATCCGGCGTCATCACGCGAGGGAGAGTTTCATGCAGGGGCATTTTCACAAGGCGGCTTTGGCGGCGCTGGCGGGCTCCGTCAGCCTGGTCGCTCAACCCTGGTTCGCAACCGCCGCTTTTGCGCAGGCGCCGATCAAGATCGGCTTTGTCACGACCATGTCCGGCCCCGAAGGCGTCATTGGCCGCGACATTGCCGACGGCTTCAATCTCGCGCTGAAACATATCGGCCCGAAAATGGGCGGCCGCGACTACCAGGTCGTTTATGGCGACGATCAGGTGAAGCCGGACGTGGGCCGCCAGGTCGTCGACAAGATGCTCGAGAGCGACAAAGTGCAGATCATGAGCGGCATCATTTTCTCCAACGTGTTGCTGGCCTCCGTGAAGCCGATTCTCGATGCCGGCGCCTTTTACATCAGCGCCAACGCGGGGCCGACCGCCATGGCGGGCAAGCAGTGCCATCCGCACTTCTTCGGCGTGGCTTTCCAGAACGACAACAATTTTGAAGGCCTCGGCCAATACCTGAAAGACAAGGGCCTGAAGAAAATTTACTTCCTCGCGCCGAACTACCCCGCGGGCAAGGACATGGCCGCGGGCTTCAAGCGGTTCTACAAGGGCGAGATGGCGGCGGAAGTCTTCACCGCTTTCGGCCAGCTCGATTATTCCGCCGAGATCGCGCAGCTGCGCGCGGCCAAACCCGACGCCGTCGTGATGTTCTATCCCGGCGGCATGGGCATCAACTTCGTCAAGCAATATTCGCAGGCGGGCCTGATGAGCCAGATTCCCCTGTTCACCGGCCCCGGGACCGTGGACCAGACGACGCTGCCGGCCATCGGCGAAGCCGCGCTCGGCATGTACATCGGCGCCATGTGGACGGAATTCGGCGAAAATCCGGCCAACAAGAAGTTCGTCGCGGATTTCGAGGCGTCCTACAACCGCATTCCCTCGCAATACGCGGCGATGTCCTACGACACCGGACGCGTCATCAACGCGGCCGTCGAAGCGGTCGGCGGCAAGATCGAGGACAAGGCCGCCTTCCAGAAGGCGCTCGAAAATGTGAAATTCGACTCCGTGCGCGGCAGTTTCAAATTCACGCCGAACCATTTCCCCGTGCAGGACTATCACCTCGCTCAAATCGAGAAGGATTCGAAGGGGCGTCTCGTCGGCGCGTTCCGCCAGACGGTGTTGAAGGACATGGGGAACGCCTATGGCGACGATTGCAAAATGCCGGCGCCGTAAGGCTGGCATTGTTCAACGCGCCGCAACGCCGCGCGGAAAAACCTCCACTGTCGAGCTTGTCGAAGGACGCGGGACGGCCCTTCACGCCGCTTCGCGGGGTTTCCCGGGCGTTCCGCTCGCCGATCTAAAGCGCTTTATAAGCAGCGCTCGTCCCGAGGAGGCCCGAGGGGCCGTCTCGAAGGGCGGGGGCGGCGGAACGGACATCTCGACAGCCTTCCAAAGCCCCTCATGAGTTTCAGTCTTTTCATCGAGCAACTGCTCAACGGGGTTCAGTTCGGCGTCATGCTGTTTCTGATTTCCGCCGGGCTGACGCTTGTTTTCGGCATCATGAACCTGATCAATCTCGCCCATGGCGCGCTCTATATGTCGGGCGCGTTCATCGCGGCGGCGATGATCAAATACACCGGCAATTTTTTTGTCGCCGTCGTCGTCGCCGTCGTTGCGACGGCGGGGATCGGCGCGGTCATGGAGCGGCTGATCCTGCGGCGGTTTTACGCCAGGGATCACCTCGATCAGGTGCTTGTCACCTTCGGCCTCATTCTCGTGTTCAACGATCTGGTGCGACTGGTCTGGGGCGTCGTGCCCGTGCAATTGCGCTTGCCCGGACCGTTTTCGGGCTCGGTGCAATTGATGGCTGAGGTGCAATATCCCGCGTTTCGTCTCGTGATTCTGGCGGTTGGCCTGCTCGTCGCGCTCGGGCTGTACTTCGTCGTCGTCCACACGCGCATCGGCATGTGGATCAGGGCGGGCGCTTCCAATCGTCCGATGGCGTCGGCGTTGGGCGTCGATGTCGGCCTGATCTTCTCGCTGGTTTTCGCAGCCGGCGCGGCGCTGGCGGGGCTCGCCGGACTGATGGCGGGCGCGATCTCCTCCGTGCAGGTTGGCATGGGCGAACCGGTGCTGATTCTCGCGCTTGTGGTGACCGTCATCGGCGGCATTGGCTCCATTCGCGGCGCGTTTCTCGCCGCGCTCATTATTGGAATTGTGGATACGTTCGGGCGCGTGCTGCTTCCGCCGGCGCTCGGCAGCATGGTGATTTTCATGCTGATGGCGGCGATCCTCGCCTGGCGGCCAAAAGGGCTCTTTCCCGTCAATGCCTGAGCCCATGAAACATAGCGCGCCCGAGGCGTCTTCCTTCGCGGGCGCGCTCAAATCGACGTGGCCCATACTCGTGGCGCTCGGCGCGCTGGCGCTGGTGCCGACGATTTCCGCGGCGATAGACAATCCCTTTCTGATTCGCCTGTTCACGCGCGCCGTCATCTTCGCCATCGTCGCGGTGGCGTTGAATTTCGTGTTGGGCTTTGGCGCGATGGTCAGCATGATGCACGCGGCGTTTTTTGGCATCGGCGCCTATGTCGTGGCGATCCTCGCGTTTCACGATTTTGACGGCGCGCCGCTGTGGATATTTCCCGGCACGTCGAATCTTGCCGTCGCCATTCCGCTGGCGGTGCTGGTGGCCGCGTTTGGCGCGCTGCTCACGGGCGTTGTCTCGCTGCGCACAAGCGGCGCCTATTTCATCATGATCACGCTGGCGTTCAATCAGATGCTGTTTTACTTTTTTGTCGCGCTGCAAAAATACGGCGGCGACGACGGTCTGCAGATTCTCGCCGATCTCAATTTCGCCGGGCTCAATATTTCAAAGCGGGTGACGTTCTATTACGTCGCGCTGGGCGTGCTCGCGGCGAGCCTGATTTTCTTCGGACGCCTGGTCAACAGCCGCTTCGGCGTGATCCTGCGGGCCACCGCGCAGAACGAGCGGCGCGTTGTGGCGCTGGGCATTTCGCCGTTGCGCTACAAGCTGGCGGCCTTCGTGATTTCCGGCGCGGTCACGGGCCTTGCGGGCGCGCTGTGGGCGACGGGCCAGCAATTCGTCAGCCCTTCCGACGTCTCGTGGGTGCGCTCGGCCGATTATGTCGTGATGGCGGTTCTCGGCGGCATGGCGCGCACCTGGGGGCCCGTCTTCGGAGCCGTCGTGATTGTGCTGCTCGAAGCGCTGCTGCCGAGCGCGACGCAATTCTGGCAATTGCCGTTTGGAATCATCGTGATTCTCATCGTCGTTTATTTACAGGGCGGGCTGGCCGACCTCTTCGGGCGCGCGCGTCCCTCGAGCGGGGGAGGGCGCTGATGACGTCGCCGAATCCCGAGGCGCGGCCTTTGCTTGAAGTTAAAGGCCTGCAAAAGCGCTTTGCCGGCATCGTCGCGACCAACGATCTTTCGCTCGATGTCCGCGCCGGCGAAACCCACGCGTTGATTGGGCCCAACGGCGCGGGCAAAACGACGCTGATCGCGCAACTGCAGGGCGAACTGACGCCCGACGCCGGCGTTGTATCGCTGAACGGGCGCGACATCACGCGCGAGCCCGCGCATCGACGCGCTCATCTGGGAATCGCGCGTTCGTTCCAGATCACCTCGATCTTTCCGCAATTCTCGGTGCTGGCGAACGTGGCGCTCGCCGTGCAGGCGCAACAGGGGCACGGGTTCAAATTCTTCCGCGAGGCGTGGAAGGATTCCGCTTTGACCATTCCCGCGCGCGAGGCCATCGACCGCATCGGCTTAAGCGACCGCGCCGACATTTACGCGGAAGATCTTTCACACGGCGAACGGCGCCAGCTTGAGCTCGCGATGGCGCTGGCGATGAAGCCAAAACTGCTTTTGCTCGACGAGCCCATGGCCGGCATGGGCCGGCGGGACGGTCAGCGCATGACAAAAATTTTGCAGGGCCTGAAGGGCGTCTATTCGATCCTGCTTGTCGAGCACGACATGGACGCGGTCTTCGCGCTCGCCGACCGCATCAGCGTGCTGGTGGCGGGGCGCTGCATCGCGACGGGAACGGTCGAAGCCATCCGCAACGATCCCGCCGTAAAGGCTGCCTATCTCGGGCATGGGAGTTGACCATGCTGCTTGAGGTAAAAAATCTCGAAGCCGGTTACGGTCACGCGAAAGTGCTGTTCGGCGTGTCGCTGAACATTGGCGAGGGCGAGGTCGTGACCCTGCTGGGACGCAACGGCATGGGCAAGACGACGAGCGTGCGCGCGCTGTTCGGCTTGACGCGCGCCGCCGCCGGAGAAATCACTTTTGCGGGCAAGCGCATCGAGCAGGCGCAGCCGCACGCGATCGCGCGTCTCGGCATGGGGCTTGTGCCCGAGGGCCGGCAGATTTTTCCGAATCTTTCGGTGCGCGAAAACCTGCTGATGGCGTTCATCGACCGGGCCTGGGGGGCGGAGCGCTGGACTTTTGAGCGCGTCATCGATTTCTTTCCGCGCCTCGGCGAGCGGTTGAACAACGCGGGCACCCAACTCTCCGGCGGCGAGCAACAAATGCTGGCGATTGGCCGCGCGCTGATGACGAACCCGCGTCTGCTTGTGCTCGATGAAGCCACCGAGGGTTTGGCGCCCGTCATCCGCGAGGAGATATGGGCGCGGCTTGAAGCCTTGAAGAATACCGGGTTGTCTATCCTTGTGATCGACAAGGAGCTGGAAGCTTTGTGCAAACTCGCGGACCGGCATTATCTGCTTGAGAAGGGCGAAGTCGTCTGGAGCGGCGCGACGGCGGCGTTGTTGGCGGACCCGGACGTGCAGCAGACCTATCTGGGGGTGTAAGGCGCGCGGAACAACGACGCGCATCCTTTCAGACGGGCCATGAGAGCCGTATGGGCGGCAAGATTGCTGGAATTTTCGCTCTTTTGGCGCAAATTTGGATGCGAAACCCGTCGAAATTTTTGCCGCGAGGGCGGCCCACGTTAAGGCATTTGGTTGCATGTTGGGCTTGACATTCGACGGCGGCAAAGCGCCTCGGGAGCCGCTTTGCCCACTTTATTATGGGATTTAGCCCAACTTAAATGCCCACTTGCGAAAAACACTATTTTAGTTGACGGCCCGCTGAACCGCGCTCATATGCGGATCAGGATCGCGAAACAGCGAACGGGAGCGAAAGCCATGGCGCCTGACGATGTGCTTAAGGAAATCGCGGATTTCTGCCGCGACGCGCATTTGGCGGAATCCACTTTTGGGCGCCTTGCGGTCAACGACGGCAAGCTCGTCTCGCGCCTGCGCGACGGCGGCAGCGTTACTCTCAAAACCGCCGCGCGGCTGCGAACCTTCATGACCGGCTATTCGGATCGCCCCGCGATGACGCCGCCGGCCGCGCCCGCGCCAAGGCCCATGGCGATGGCGCAGGCGAACCAGACCATCAGCGCGCCGGCGGCTGTCAAAAAAAGTCCCGCCGCGCCCGCCGGCAAGCAGGACAATCCCGCCAACTTCCGCTTCTTCGACAATCGCCAGAAATATCTGATGTTCGTCAACACCTGCAGCGAGAAGTGGGTGGTGGCGAACCGCGTCGCCATGGAACTCAATCACATTTCGCCGCGCCCGCCGGCGCTGCGGCTGTTCGACGCCGGCGTTGGCGACGGCACCGTGCTGACGCGCGTGATGCGCGCCATGCATCACAAGCACCCGACCATGCCGTTCTATATCGTCGGCAAGGAGATCAGCCTTGAGGACGTGCGCCTCACTCTGGAGAAGTTTCCGGACCGCTTTTACGAACATCCATCGACCGTCGTGGTGCTGACCAACC
>JANYDZ010000340.1 GCA_025363375.1 Hyphomicrobiales bacterium | reverse complement strand
CTCGCCGCGATCACGCGCCGCAAGGACGCCCTGTTCCAGACCATGAGCATCGGCGGGGCCGACATGAGCGCCACCGACGCCGCGCAGCTCAACGCCATCCGCACGGAAGTCATGATCTGGCGCGCGCTGGAGACCGCCGTGCGCGAGCCGCTGTGTGTTTTTGCGACGCCCTCCAGCGGCGGCATGTTCAACGTGCGCGCTTCGCCGGGCGTCGCGCGCGACGACCGCGGGCGTTACGGGCTGGCGCAGTACGCCGGCCCGCAAGCCTCGCGCGGCAGACCTCACAGCTTTCCCGAGAACGCATCCGCGATAAACGCATGCGCCAGCGCGTTGCCGTAACGATTGGCGTGCGAGGAAAACTGCGACGACGGCGGGCGGTTCGAGGCGGGATCGGTGAAGCCGTGCAGCACGCCGCCGAAGGCCATGATGGTCCAGTGCGCGCCGGCGGCGCGCATTTCCGCCTCAAGCGAATCGCGGTCGCTTTTCGGCGCTATGGGATCGTCGGCGCCGTGCACGACAAGAATTTTCGCCCTGACTTCGCCGGCCTTCGCGGGCATCAGGGTGCCGAGATTGCCGTGCATGCTGACGACAGCCGCGACATCGGCGCCCGAACGCGCGAGATCGACGACATTGGATCCGCCGAAACAATAGCCGATGGCGGCGCGTCGTTGCGCGTCGCCAATGCCGCGCTTGACCGCCGCGCCCGTCAGCGCCTCCATCGACGTGTTGACGCGCGCGCGCGTCGTCTCCGGGCTCTTGATCAGCGGCGCCAGAAACTCCATCGGGTTTTCCTTGCCTGTGGGGCGGCGCTCAAGGCCGTGCATATCGGCGACCATCGCCACATAGCCTTGCGCGGCGAGTTCCTTGCCGATTTCAACCGCGCGCGGCGTCACGCCCGCCCAGTTGGGACACATCAGCAGCAGCGGCCGCGGTCCCCTGGCGGTCTCGTCATGGACCAGTTCGCCCTGAAACTTCAGGCCGGCGAACGAATATTCGATGCTTTCAACCTGCATGGCGCGTTTCCCTTTTGCGAGTGAGGCAATCTAGCGCGCAATCGCGCGCAAGCAAGCCGTCGCTGAAAGGGTCTTTGCGGGGGGCGTCAGGCCGCCGCTTGCATGAGTCGATTGAACGCCGCGAGCACGTCGTCGATTTCGCCGGCGGGCGTTGGCCTGCCGTAGAAATAGCCCTGCACCTCCGTGCAGCCTTCGGCGCGCATTTGCTCCAGTTGCAATTTTGTTTCAACGCCTTCGGCCGTCGTCGTCATGCCGAAACTTGTGCCCAGACCCGTGACCGCGCGAATGATCGCGATCGAATCGGGGTTCTTGACGAGGTCTTGCACAAAGCTTTGATCGATCTTGATCTTGTCGAAGGGAAAGCTGCGCAGATAGCTGAGGGACGAATAGCCGGTGCCGAAATCGTCCATGGAAATGCGCACGCCGATATCGCGCAACTGATGCAACGTGGCCAGGGTCGCCTCGCTGTTTTGCAGCAGCACGGCTTCGGTAATTTCGAGTTCGAGACGCCGGGGCGAGAGGCCCGATTCCGCCAACGCCGCGATCACGCTGGCCGCCAGCGATTTATTGCGGAACTGCACAGGCGAAATATTGACTGCGACGCGCAGATCCCCGGGCCAGGACTTCGCCTCCACGCAGGCCTGCCGGATGACCCATTCGCCAATGGGCATGATCAGCCCGGTTTCCTCCGCCAACGGGATAAACTCATCGGGCGCAACCCGGCCGCGCGTCGGATGGTTCCAGCGGATCAGGGCTTCGAAGCCGCCGATGCGGTTTTCCTGAAGGTTGACGATGGGCTGATAGAACAGCTCGAATTCCCCGCTGGCGACGGCTTTGCGCAGGTCAAGTTCGAGCAGGCGGCGGTTTTGCGCCTTGGCGTCCATTTCCGCGGCGAAGTAACAGAACGTGCCGCGTCCGCTGGATTTGGCCCTGTAAAGGGCGAGATCGGCGTTCTTGAGCAGCGTGTCGGCGTCGCCGCCGTCATCGGGGGCGAGCGCAATCCCGACTGTCGTGCCAATGACGACTTGATGTTCGCCCAGATCATACGGCGCGGAAATAACCGCCACGAGCCGTTCGGCCAGGGACGTTGTCGAGGCGATCTGATCGACGCCCGCCTGCACGATGGCGAATTCGTCGCCGCCGGTGCGCGCCACCATGTCGGTGTCGCGCACGCAGGTGCGCAAACGTTCGGCGACGGCCTGCAACAGGGCGTCGCCGACCGGATGGCCCAGAGTATCGTTGACGTTTTTAAAATGATCGAGATCGAGGCACAGCACCGCAACGCTGTCGCCTTGCCGGCGCAATTTGCCGACGCTCGTACGTATCTGTTCATGCAGTTGCACGCGGTTGGCGAGCCCGGTCAACGCGTCGTTGTGCGCCAGAAAGGCGATCTTCTTTTCGATATCGCGCCTTGCCGTCACGTCCCGATGCAAAGATATCCAGCCGCCGCCGGGAATGGGTTGGCGGACAACCGAACAGATGCGCCCGTCCTCCAGCTCCCGGTCGCTGACATAAAGCCCCTGATCGACAGGCATTTGCGAGCGATCGCGGATAAAATCGCCGGGCATCTCCTCTTTGGGCGAGGTTCCCGCCGTGATTCGCGCCGCCGCAATTTCCTCGCCGCTCATTCCGGGTTTCACAACCTCCGGGCTGAGCCGGTACATCTCGAGATATTTGGCGTTGCAAATGATCAGCCGCATGTCGCCGTCGTACATCGACAGGCCGTAGGGCATGTGCTGCATGACCGCGGTAAAATGCAGATTTTGCAACGCAATTTGCTTTTCGCGCGCCGCCAGTTGCGCCTCGCGTAAATTCAGGGCGTCCTCGCGCATGGTCAAGGTCTGGGCTCCGGCTCCCGACATCTGCTGCTTCATATGTCACCCGATGGAATTCGCGTCCTCCGCCGTTGTGTCCAAAACGGAGCGTGAAGCTGATCGAAGCTTCCATGGCCTAATCTGGCCCGTATTGCTGAAGTTTAGGTTAAGTCCTTCCCCGGGGTCGCGGACTTGCGTTAGAATGCTTCCCGCACGCGGCCTTCGCGCGCCGCTCTGGAGGAAGCCCCCTATGCTCATCAACCGTCGTTCGGCGATTGTCAGCGCCGCTGCCGCGTGTCTCCCGCTGCCCGCCATCGCCCAGACGCCGGCGGCAAAGGTCGCCATCGGCTACGTTTCGGCGTCGGATTTCGTGCCGATCCTCATCGCCAAAGACAAAGGTTATTTCTCCAGCCGCGGCATCGACGCCGACCCCAAGCGCATCCCCATCATGACGAATATTCCCGCGGGATTGATGTCGGGGGATTTGCAGATCGGCGCCTGCACCATGCCGGTGCTGCTGCAAGCCAACGACGGCGGGCTCGATCTGCAGCTCGTGTCGGGCGCCGCGCGCCACCTGAAGGAGATTTCGAAGATCGGCCTCATCGTGCGCGCCGGGTTGAAAATCGAAAAGCCTCAGGACCTCGTGGGCAAGAAAATCGGCGTCGCCGGTTTCAACTCGACGATGGACGTGTTTTTGCGCAAGTGGCTGAAGATGAAGGGCGTCGATGAGAAACAGGTCACCCGCGTCGAGGCGATTTTTCCGCAAATGCCGGACCTGTTGAAATCCGGCACGCTCGACGCCGCGACG
>JANYDZ010000317.1 GCA_025363375.1 Hyphomicrobiales bacterium | reverse complement strand
TGGAGGGAGCCCCACCCGATGTCCTGTCGACCTGGCCTCCCCGTTGCGCGGGGAGGGGAGCCTATTCTCACGCCTTGCCCGCGCCGCGCTCCTGCGCGTCGGCGACGGCGCGCGAGAGCGAGCCGTCCATGCCGAGATCATCGAGCATCATGGCGGCCTCGCGCATTTCGGCGGCGCGGCGAACGCCATGCTCGTTGACGCGCTGGGCCATATAGAGCGCAAGCTCGTTGAATTTCACGCCGGGAAAACTGGCGTCGAGGGAGGCGAAGACCTCCTCCTGCACGCCCCATTCGCGTGAAGCCCTGGCGCTGTCGACGATCAGGGCCTCGATGCCCTTGATCATGATGGAGCGGCACAGCTTCATCGCGGAGGCGCGGCCGGGTTCCGTCGTCACCGCCTTCACGTTCATGCCGAGATTATTGAGGATGACGGCGGCCTCTTCCGCAGCCGGGCCGCCGGCGAGGATCGGCACTTTGAGGTTGGGGCCGGGCACGGGCGCCATGACGGCTCCTTCGACGTAACGGGCGCCGCAGGCGTTGACGAGGCTGGCGGCCTTCGTCTTGGTGCCCGGCGAAGCCGAATTGATGTCGAAAAACATTTGGTCCTTGCGCAACCAGGTCGCGGCTTGCTCGGCGACGGCCAGCGCGGAGCTGGCGGTTACCGCGGAGATGACGATGTCGGCTTCGACGCAGGCGGCGGCGTGGTCCCGCGCGGTCGAGACGCCCGCGGCGCGCGCCTTTTCCAACAACGCCGGGCCATCTTTCAGCGAGGCGAATTTAATGTCGTAGGTCGCGACCTTCACATCGCCGCGCGCGAGAAAATCGCGGGCGAAGGTCTGGCCGACTTCGCCGAAGCCGATGATGGCGAGATTGACGCTGTTCTTCAACCTGAGGCTCCTGCCGCGCCGCGTGCGGGGCGGAATTGTTTCGTTCCCGGTGTGTGCCGCCGGGGCCGGCGCGAGTCAACCTTGCGGGCTATTCCCCGGCCTGCGTCCCGCGGTTCCCGCGCGCGCGCCAGACGCCGCCCGTGGCGCCCGCGAGCAAGGCGGCGACAACAACGAATACGCCGCCGATGCCGCTGATTGTGGCGACAAGGCTGGCGAGGAACGGGAAGACGACCAGCCCGGCGCGGTTGCCGGTGAGGCGCAGCGACAAGGCCGTGCCGCGCGCCCGCGCCGGCGCGACTTGCACGATGCCGGAAAGGGTCAGCGTCGCGGAGACTCCGAGGCCTATGCCGGAGACGATGACCGCCCCGTACAGAAGCCAGAGCGGCAAGGGCAGCGCAATGAAAAGGAAGGCCGCCGCGGGCGAAAGCATCGTGCAATATGTGAGCGGCATGCGGCCCATGAGGTCGATCAGCGGCACATAGACGAGACGCGCGAACATCGAGGCGACGGCGCGCACCATCAGCAACAGACCGATCGTGCCGGCGTCGATCTGGCGCTCGGTTCCAAGCAGCGGCAGATAGATGACGATAATGTCGAGGCCGGTGATGGTAACGACGCTGGCCACGACATAGGCGACGAGGCCTTCGACGCGCACGAGATCGGCGATGCTCATGGCCGCGTCATTGTGTTCGACCCGAGCCGGCTTTGGCGCGCGCGTCATGCCGAAGGAAACGACGAAACAGACCGCCGAGACGATCAGCCCGATGAAAAACACCGTACGCGTCGGGGGCAAACGCGCGGAGCCCGCGAGCCAACTGATGATGAGTGGACCGAGCCCCTGCCCCAGAGCGATGGCGACCATGTGATAGCCGAAGACGGCGTCGCGTCCGCGCGGGCCCCTGGCGGCGCGCACGCAGATCATCTGGTGCCCCGCCATGCAGCCGAGTTGCCCGATGCCGAGCAACGCCGTGTTGAACATGAGGGTCGCGGCGTTGGCGGGCATGAGCGCAAATCCGGCGCAGGCGAGGAACGAAAGTCCCGAGCCGATCCAGATCGTCAGCGCGTCGTGGCCGCGATCGATAAAGCGTCCGCAGGGCACGGCGAGAATGGCCGGCAGCAGCGCAAAACTCGTGGAGATGACGCCAATCCAGAGCACGGATAGATCGAGCTCGATGGCGCGATAGGTCGTATTGACGCGCGCCAGAATGACCGCGACATGCAACAGCACGGTGTTGGCGACAATCGGCGCGAACAGCCGCATGTCGATCTCGGCGAGGATCGAGGCGCGGGGCTGGGTCGTGGCGTCCATCGCGCTATTTCGCCACAAAAATCGCGCGGAAGTCGTTGACGTTGGTGCGCGTGGGGCCGGTGACGACCTGGTTGTCGAGCGCCGCGAAAAACGTGTGCGCGTCGTTGCGGGCGAGCGCGTCCTGCGGATTGATTCCACGCCCGAAGGCGCGCGCAAGCGTGTCGGGGGCGGCGACGGCGCCGGCGACCTCCTCCGCGCCGTCGACGCCGTCGGTGTCGCCGGCGAGCGCGTGAATATTCGGCGCGCCGTTGAGAGCGATGGCGAGCGAGAGGAGGAACTCGACGTTGCGCCCGCCGCGTCCATCGCCGCGCACCGTCACCGTGGTCTCGCCGCCGGACAGCAACACGCAGGGCGCGCGCGCGGGTTCGCCATGATCGGCGCAGGACAGCGCGATGGCCGCCATGGCCTTGCCAATGTCGCGCGCCTCGCCCTCGATGCGGTCGCCGAGGATGATGGGCGCGAGGCCGGCGTCGCGCGCGACCTGCGCCGCCGCCAACAAGGCCATGCGGGGCGTCGCGATGACGCGCGCCTCCGCGCGGGCAAGGCGCCGGTCGCCGGGCTTCACGGTCTCGCCGCGTCCGCTCTCAAGCAGCGCGCGCGCCGCCGCGGGAAGCGCGACGCCATATCGCCCGACGATTTCGAGCGCGTCGGCGCAGGTGGTGGGATCGGCGATTGTGGGGCCCGAGGCGATATCGGCGGGATTGTCGCCGGGGACATCGGAGATCAGCAAAGTCACCAGTCTGGCGGGATGACAGGCGGCGGCGAGGCGGCCGCCCTTGACGCCCGAGAGATGACGCCGCACGACGTTCATCTCGCCGATGGGCGCGCCGCTCGCGAGCAAGGCGCGGTTTACGGCCTGTTTGTCTTCCAGCGTGAGCCCCTCCCCCGGAAGGCACATAAGGGCCGAGCCGCCGCCGGAGATCAGGCAAAGCACGAGATCGTCGAGGCGCAGGTTGCGCACCTTTTGCAGAATGCGCCCGGCGGCCTCGACGCTGTTTGCGTCGGGCACGGGATGGGCCGCCTCGACAACCTCGATATGCCTGCACGCCGCGCCATAGCCATAACGCGTGACGACGAGCCCTTCGATCGAGCCGGACCAATTGTCCTCGACCACCTTCGCCATTTGCGCCGAGGCCTTGCCGGCGCCGACGACAATGAAGCGGCCCTTGGGCTGGCCCGGCAATGCGCCGGGGACGCACTTTTCGGGCTGGGCCGAAGCGATCGCGGCGCTGAACATGGCGCGCAGGAGTGTTTCGGGATCCTGGGTCACGCGCTGTTTTCCTGCGCGCGGTATGAAGCGATGATTTCCTCGCCCGTCGCGAACCAGACCTGGTCATGCGCGGCGAT